>JBDSRE010000216.1:0-6803 GCA_039929465.1 Sphingomicrobium sp.
GCACTCGATTGGTCACCAGGCGCGTGGTTGGGCAACACTTTGTCGATCGACAGCATTACAGCGGAACGGGTCGCCCTGATCCGCGCACCGCATTTGAAGCCGAGCCCAAAGAAAGGGCCGCTGCTTCCCGCTTTCGACATTCGCATCGGCGAATTGCGCATCGACCGGCTCGAAATTGGATCGGCGGTGTCGGGCAAACCGCGTAGCGGACGAGTCAGCGGCAAAGCCGACATCCGCTCGGGCCGGGCATTGGTCGAACTCGACGCCCTGATCGATAATGGCGGGGACCGGCTGAACTTCAAGCTCGACGCCGAGCCCGACCGCGACCGCTTCGATATTGATGCCCGGGTGCGCTCGCCAGCCGACGGGGTGCTTCCGGCAATCGTCGGGTTCAAGCGCTCGATCGACCTCGACGTGGACGGTTCGGGGACGTGGGGCAAATGGCGCGGCAAGGCCAAATTCGATCTGTCGGGGCGCCCGACGTTACGCCTCGGCCTTGGAGCCGATAACGGCCGCTACCGTCTGGCGGGGAAATGGTCGCCGGCGCAATTTCTCAAGGGACGGTTCCAGCGCCTGACCGCGCCGGTCGTCACCATCACGGGCGATGCAACGCTCAACAATCGCCTGCTCGATGGCCAGCTGACCGCCCGTTCACCGGTCGTGCGAATGGTCACGCGCGGCGCTATCGACCTTGGGGACAATGCCTTTCGGCGGGTCAGAATCGGCCTCGACCTACTCAAGCCTCAAACCTTATTTCCCAACATGACCGGAAGGAACGTGCGGCTTGCAGCGACTCTCGATGGCGCTTTCAACAGCGCCGCATATTCTTACCGACTGAGTTCGCCGGCGGTGAAGTTCGACACCACCGGCTTCGTCGATCTGCGCGCCGAGGGGCGCGGGCGGTTATCATCCTGGCCGATGCGGGTTCCGATCAGGCTCAGCGCGCGGGCAATTACCGGGATTGGCGATGCCGCCGGTTCGATCCTCGCCAACCCCAAGATCGAGGGCTGGCTCGAAGCCACGCCGAAGCTTGTTCGCGGCGATAATCTCAAGCTTACAAGCGCGCGCCTCAACGGCAAGATTTCGCTGCTTATCGATCTTGTCACCGGCCGCTTCGAAGTGACCTTGTCGGGTGCGCTCAACCGCTATCTCATTCCCGGCCTCGGGATCGTTGATGTGCTCACCGACGTCCGTGTGGTTCCCGGTCCCAATGGCAAGGGCAGCCTCGTCGTCGGCACTGCCAAGGCGAAAGTGCGGCGCCTCGACAACAGCTTTTTCCGCGGCCTGACTGGCGACCTGCCGAGCTTGACCACCAACCTGCAGCGCGGCCCGGACGGAATTCTCCGCCTGACCAATTTGCAAATCTATTCGTCCAAGCTGCGGCTGTCGGGGTCTGGCCAGCGGCTGCGCGATGGCACTTTCCACATCGTCGCCAGCGGCCGTCAGGCCAAATATGGTCCGCTCCAACTGGTGCTCGATGGTCCAATCGAACGACCCCGGATCGACCTCACGCTCTCCAGCCCCAATCAATCGCTCGGCCTTCGGGCGGTGCATTTGTTGCTGGTGCCGAACGCTCAAGGGTTCGATTACCGCGCCAGCGGCGGATCGAAGCTTGGCGCCTTCACCAGCAATGGCCAAATCCTTGTGCCCAAGGGGCAGCCGACGGTCGTTGCGATCGCCGCGCTCGACGTCGGCGGCGCCCATGCCAGCGGCCGGCTTCGCTCCGACCCGGGCGGGTTCAACGGGCAGCTTAATCTCACTGGCGGTTCGCTCCAGGGCACGCTCGGCTTCGTCCCAGTCGGCGGTGCGCAGCGGATCGACGCGCATTTGACCGCAAATCACGCCTCCTTCCCGCTGTTCGCGGTCAAGGACGGTCGAATTGACGGCTCGATCGTTCTTGCCGATGCCCACACCACGGTTGACGGTACGGTCGATGCGCGCGGAGTTGAAATCAGCGGGATCAGCTTGGCCAGGCTCACCGCCAATGCCAAGTTGGTCGACGGTTCTGGACAGGTGCGAGCCGCCTTCGCGGGCAAGCGCGGCGCCGCTTTTGCCTTCTCCACCCTAGTCAATATCACGCCCGATTCGGTGCGCCTCAGTGGCAGCGGGCGGGTCGAGCGCACGCCCCTGGTGCTGACCCAGGAAGCGGTGCTTACGCGTTCGGGTGACGGCTGGGCGCTTGCACCGACCGCACTAACCTTCGCTGGGGGATCGGCGACGGTGTCGGGGAACACCGGTTCGCGGCCCGAAGTTCATGCCGCCGTCCGCGCTATGCCGCTCGAGGTGCTCGACCTGTTTTGGCCCAAGCTCGACCTCAGCGGCTCGGCCACGGGCAAGCTCGATTATGCGTGGAAGGGCAATCGCACCGGCCGCCTCGATCTCAAGGTGCGCGGGCTCAGCCGGGCCGGGCTGGTGCTTGCATCGAAGCCGATCGATGTCGGCATTGCTGCGGTCGTCACTGGCAACAATGCGGCAATGCGCGCGGTCGCGGCGACCGATGGCGCCGTCGTCGGCCGTGCACAAGCGCGCTTCTCGCCGATGGGGGGCGGACCGCTGGTCGCGGCTCTGATGAACGCGCCATTGTTCGCGCAGCTGCGCTATACGGGGCCAGCGGACACTTTGTGGCGTCTATCCGGAACCGAAATCTTCGACCTTTCGGGACCGCTTGCAATCGGCGCCGACGTCACCGGCCGACTGGCTGATCCGCAGATTCGCGGCTCGCTCAAGACCCGCAAGGCGCGGCTCGAGAGCGCGGTAACCGGGATGATTATCGACAATCTCACCACCGACGCGCGCTTTTCCGGGCCGCAACTGATCTTCACCGCCATTTCCGGCGCGACGTCGGGCGGCGGGACGCTGAGCGGCGCGGGCTCGGTAACTTTCGCCGGCGGCCGCACCGCGCTCGACCTCAAGTTCAATGCCGCCCAGGCACTGCTCCTCAACCGCGATGACATCGCCGCGCGGGTGTCGGGGCCGCTGACGATCCGATCGGATGGCAATGGCGGAACGATCGCCGGCAAGCTCCACCTCGACAAGGGCCAGTTCCGGCTCGGCCGGGCAAGCTCGGCCCAAGCGGTCCCGCAGTTGCGCGTGCGCAATATCGGGCTGGACCAGGACGAGGTCATCGATGTCGCCGAATTGCACCCGTGGAAGCTTGATGTCGCGCTCGAAGGCCGCGACCTCGCCGTCACCGGGCTTGGAATCAACAGCCGTTGGTCAACCAATTTACAGATCGGCGGACAAGTCGATGAGCCGCGCTTTACCGGCCGCGCCGAGCTCGTTCGGGGCAATTACGATTTCGCAGGCCGCAATTTCCGGCTCGAACGCGGAATCATCCGCTTTAGCGGCGGAAGCCCGCCCGACCCGCAATTGGACATCCTTGCCTCGGCGCAGGTCCAGGGGCTCGACGCCAGTGTCATCGTTCGGGGCAGCGGTCAGCGACCCGAAATCACCTTCGCAAGCAATCCGCCACTGCCGCAGGATGAATTGCTGTCGCGCATCTTGTTCGGCACGTCGATCACCAATTTGTCGGCGCCTGAGGCACTGCAGCTTGCGGCGGCGGTAGCATCACTGCAATCGGGATCGGGCGGGCTCGATCCGATCAACGCGCGACGCAAGGCGATCGGGCTCGATCGGCTGCGAATTGTCCCCGCAGACATCGCCACCGGGCAGAAAACCGCGATCGCGGCGGGCAAGTATATCACCCGCAAACTGTTCGTCGAAGTGATCACCGACGGCCAGGGCTATTCCGCCACCAGGATCGAATATCAGCTTTCGCGCTGGCTCTCGATCCTGTCGACGGTGTCGACGGTCGGGCGCTCGAGCGCAGCGGTTCGGGTGTCGAAGGATTATTGATATCCACTAATCCGTCATGCCGGGCTTGACCCGGCACCCGCCTTCTTTTCTACCGACAGGAACGCAGGCCCCGGATCAAGATTGGGGTGACGGGGTAGGGGGCACCAATGAGCTATATGCATCGCAAGACGATCGTCGCCCACGACGACGTGCCCGAAGAACATCGGCTCAAGCGCACGCTCGGCTGGCAACATCTTATATTTCTCGGCGTGGGGGCCATCGTCGGCACCGGAATCCTCGTCCTCATCGGCACTGCGGCGGGTAAGGCCGGCCCGGCGATGATGCTGAGTTTCGCAATCGCGGGTGCGATCTGCGCCGCGGCCGCGCTCGCTTACGCCGAAGTAGCGACGATGATCCCGGCTTCGGGCTCGGCTTACACCTATTCCTATGTCGTGTTCGGGGAGCTTCTGGCGTGGTTCGTCGGCTGGTCACTAATCCTCGAATACAGCCTTGTCGTCAGCGCGGTTTCGGTCGGCTGGTCGGGCTATTTCGCGCCGCTGGTCGGGATTCCCCAGGCCTTTGCGACGGCGCCGATGCTTGGTGGAATTCTCAATTTCCCGGCGATCCTGATCATCGCCGTGATTGCCGGAGCTTTGGTGTATGGCCTCAAGGAAAGCGCCAACCTCAACTCTGCGCTGGTGGCGATCAAGCTGCTCGCGCTGGCGATGTTCGTGGTCGTTGCGCTGCGCGTGTTCAACGCCGACAATTTCGAGCCGTTCATGCCCTATGGCTTCGCCAAGCACGGGCCCCCGGGGCAAGAGGTCGGAGTGATGGCCGCGGCGGCAATCATCTTCTTCGCCTTCTACGGTTTCGACGCCATCGCCACTGCCGCTGAAGAAGCCAAGAACCCGTCGCGAGATCTGGCCATCGGCATCGTCGGATCGATGGTGCTGTGCGTGATCATCTACATGGCCGTTGCAGCAGCGGCGATCGGCGCTGAGAATTACCTTAAATTCGCTTCCGGTGCCGATCCGCTGGCGCAAATCCTGCGCGACATCGGACAGCCTTTCGCGGGCAAATTGCTTGCCTTGTCGGCGTCGGTCGGATTGCCGACGGTGATCCTCGCCTTTTTCTACGGGCAAAGCCGGATCTTCCTTGCAATGTCGCGCGACGGGCTGCTCCCCGCCCCGTTGGCGCGGCTGTCGAGCCGCCGCAATCCGGTTCGGATCACCATCTTCACCGCGATCGTCACCGGAATCCTTGCCGCTTTGGTCCCACTCAACGATCTCGTCGCGCTCGCCAATGCCGGGACGCTAACCGCGTTCATCGCTGTTTGCGCGGCGATGCTGGTGATGCGCCGGCGCAATCCCGACGCGCAGCGCACCTTTCGAACGCCGCTGCCGTGGATTATCGGGCCGATCGGAATTCTCGGCTGCGCCTATCTGTTCTACAGCCTTCCGACCTACACCCAGCAATGGTTCCTGATCTGGAACGCGGCCGGATTCCTGATCTATTTCCTATGGTCCGCGGGGGCGGCGAAGCGCAGCCGAGCGGGCTGAGCGGCAATGCAGGACACTGACCGCCGCCGACTCAAGAATATCCTTGGCGGATCGGCGGGCAATCTCGTCGAATGGTTCGACTGGTACGTTTATTCGGCCTTCGCGCTCTATTTCGCCCATGCCTTTTTCCCCAAGGGCGATCCGACCGCGCAATTGCTCCAGACCTCGGCGATCTTCGCGGTCGGTTTCGTGGTTCGGCCGATCGGCGCCTGGGCGATGGGCATTTACGCCGACCGCAAGGGCCGCAAGGCAGGGCTGACCTTGTCGGTGTTCCTGATGTGTCTGGGGTCGCTAATGATTGCGGTTGCGCCGAACTATACCCAGGCGGGGATCTGGTCGCCGGGTGTCTTGCTTGCGGCGCGTCTGATCCAGGGGCTCAGCCTTGGCGGCGAATATGGCGCAAGTGCGACTTATCTGTCGGAAATCGCCGACCGCGGGCGCCGCGGCTTCTGGTCCAGCTTTCAATATGTGACGATCATCGGCGGGCAATTGTGCGCGCTGGCGCTGCTGGTGGTGCTCCAGATGACGCTTGGCGAGCAGGCGATGGACGAGTGGGGCTGGCGTATCGGATTTGCCGCCGGCGCGCTGCTCGCTGTGGTGGTGTTCTTCCTCCGCCGCCGGCTCGACGAGACATTGAGCTTTGAAAATGCGCGAACGAAGACCGACCGGTCCAAATCGACCGCGACCAACCTGTTTCGCGATCACCCGCGCGAGGCGTTCCTGGTCATCGCTCTCACCGCCGGCGGGACCGCGGCCTTTTACGCCTACACCATCTACCTTCAGAAATTCCTCGCCAACACCAGCGGTTTCGATAAGGCGACCGCGTCGCAGATCATGACTGCGGCATTGGCTTGCATGCTCGTCCTTCAGCCTTTCGCCGGGCGCCTTTCGGACCGCATCGGACGGCGGCCGATGATGATCTTCTTTGGCGTCGGAGCGATGCTGTTCACCTACCCCATTTTCTCAACCCTCGAGCAGGTGCGCAGCGTCGCCGCGGCCTTTGCACTGTGCATGGCGAGCCTAATCATCATCACCGGCTACACCTCGATTAACGCCATCATCAAGGCCGAGCTATTCCCGGCGCACATCCGTGCGTTGGGGGTCGCTTTGCCCTTCGCCATTGCCAATGCCATCTTTGGCGGAACCGCGGAATATGTCGCGCTCTACCTCAAGGGCGCGGGCCACGAGCGCTGGTTCTATATCTACATTAGCGCGCTCGCGGCGATTTCGCTGATCGCTTACGTGCGCATGCGCGAAACCCGAACGACGAGCCTGATCGAGGAAGACTGAAAAGGAAGCCAGCCGGCGGAAGGGCTTATGGGAGGTGGGGATGCCTTCCGCCGGCCGACTCAGGGGCGGTCAAGGCCGCCTTGATGCACACCATATCACGAGTCGCAGCGGACGCTAGTGCCTGTGGATAAAAAGTGAAAAGGGCGCCTCTGACGACTG
>JBDSRE010000217.1:0-2863 GCA_039929465.1 Sphingomicrobium sp.
GCAGTCTCGCACCAGTGAATCAGGTCAAGGTCGCCGCGCGAGATCACGCCTTCCTCGGCGAGTCCTTCAAAGTCCACCACCCGCTCCCAGAACTCCTTCCCGAACAGCAGGATCGGCATCGGCCGCACCTTGCCGGTCTGGATCAGGGTCAGCAGTTCGAACATTTCGTCGAACGTACCGAACCCGCCGGGGAACACCGCCACCGCACGCGCGCGGAGCAGGAAATGCATCTTGCGAAGCGCGAAATAATGGAATTGGAAACTGAGGTCGGGGGTCACGAAGACGTTGGGCAATTGCTCGTGCGGCAACACGATGTTGAGCCCGATCGATTCCTGGCCTTCGTCGCATGCCCCGCGGTTTGCCGCCTCCATGATCGACGGCCCGCCGCCCGAGCAGACCACGAAATGACGCTTGCCCTCGGGGTCGACCGGGAAGGCGCTGGCCATCCGCGCCAGCTCGCGCGCGACGTCATAATATTTCGATTTGGCCTTCAGGCTCGTCGCGATCGCGCGCTGGCGGTCGTTGTGCGCCGCTTCGATCAGCACGTCGGCCTTGGACGGCTCGGGAATTCGCGCCGATCCGTAGAAGACGAAAGTCGAGGCGATGTTGGCCTCGTTCATGAACAATTCGGGCTTGAGCAACTCGAGCTGGAAGCGGACCGGGCGAAGGTCCTCGCGCAGGAGGAATTCGGTGTCCTGGAAGGCGAGCTTGTACGCCTCACTCTCGGTCTGCGGCGATGATGGCACATGCTTGGCAGCCTGTGCATCGACCTTGGACGAGGGGAAGATGCGTTTTGGGGGGCGGTGATCGGTCATAAGCGAAGCGGCCTTAAAGGCAGATAGGCCGAGGGGGAAGCGGTTTGGGCTTCCCCCTCGAACCTCTGGCTAGGCAGGCTGGCCGACTGCCCCGCTCCAGTCGATCCGCCGGGTGGCGAACATCACCCCGGCCAGGGCGATGAACAGCAGCACCGAGCCGATCAGCAGGCTGAACGCCTCCAGGCCCAGCAGGATGTAGAGCATCGCATAGAGCCCGATCAGCAGGCCGCCGATCATATAGCCGCGTTTCCAGCTACCCAGGACCGCCGCCGAATAAGCTGTGTTGAGCCCGGCGATCGCGGCGGACGCGACGATGTAGGCGGCGGTGAAGCCTATCACTTCGGCGAACGCCAGCAGCAGGACGAAGAACAAGACGATCGCCGCCCCCATCAGCAGATATTCGACCGCGGTCACGCGCACCCCGCCGATGATGTCGAACATCAGCAGCGCAAGGAAGGTGAAGCCAATGAACAGGAAGCCATATTTGGTCGCGCGATCGACCCGCGAATAAAGATCGACCGGCTGGATCAGGCTGATCGAGGCGATGTCGGTGCCATCGTCCTCACTGGTGATGGCCGCCTCGCCATAATTGGGCGCGGGCGCGGCTTCGGTGATATTGCTCTGGCCCTTGTCCCCGGTCGAAATCAGCGACCGGCCGAGCGCGAGATTGCCGATCCGGTAGTCAGCGGCGAAGGCCTTGGCATCGACGCGACGCGCTCCGGGGAGGAAGGAACCGCCAAACGATGGACTGCCCCAATTGCTGGTCACTTTCCAATGCGTGTCGCCGGCATGCGGCGCGAGGCTCAGCGAACCATTGCCGCGAAAGGCATAATTATAGTCGACCAGCATCGGCTTTCCAGCGAGGCCCGCGGCATCAATGAACGCGAAGAATCCCTTGCCCGGCCCGCTGCCGCCGCCCGGTTGGAGCCGCAGTTCGCGACCGTCGACCTTGACCTGGGGGTTGGCGCCAATCCCGCGCGGATCGCTGAGGCCGAAGCGCAATTCGGCGCGGCCCAGGTCGAGCTTGGCGGGATCGACCCCGTACCGCACGAGATCGCTCGGGAAGGCGAAGCGCGCCGTGCCCTTGGCCTTGGTGTCATAGATTACGGCCTGGTAGATTGAGCGCGTGCGCAACTGCGAATTGACGTCGGTGGCAAGCTCCACCGCTTCGGGTTCGAGCGTCAGTTCGCGAACCACCTCCTGCGTCCGGGTCACCGACTTGCCTGACACGATCGAAGTTTCGGTGGTCGTCTGGGAAAAGGGGATGACCAGCACCGGGCCGCTCATCGCCTGCGCGCCGCCCCAGCCTTCGGTGATCGACGCGCTGGCGGCCTGGCTCTGGCTCTGCCGGTCATACACCAGCATCCAGACCGCGAAGATCGGGATCGCCAGCGCCAACCCGATGAGGATTGCAAACAGCAGTTTGCGGCCCGGCGATTTCGTCTCCTCCGAAGCGTACATTTCGTCGACTCCCGTGGTTGAAACTCGGTTCGTCTACGATAATGCACGGTTCGTCGTCAACCGTTCATCGATGAATATGCACGGTTGGTCGTCTAAAATTCGGAGTCATTGCAATTTGAGGAATTTTCTCATGCGCTTTGAAATCACTGATTCACTGAGCGATTCAGGAAAAAAAATGGTCGCCTTTCGGCAGATCATATTCGACGGAAACCGCTTCGGTTGCGATTTGCGAAGCTTGTTCGTTCGGCTTGAAGATTATCGCGATTATCTCGCCACGCGCACCGACACTGTAAAGAAACGAGCCTCGAGCGTCCAAAATCTCGATTTCATCGACAGACCCGAATCGAGTTTGGCTTGTCCCGATCCATTTCGCAGATATTATGTCACGATCGGAGCTGATTCCGCATGCCTCTTTCGCAGCCCTTTGATCGACAGTGTAGCCGCCGTTTTCGGATTTGGGGTACATGACTAATCGTAAGCCCGACCCCGTTGCACAATCAGCTATTAATCGAGTCCAAGGACACTCGGTCCGAACCTGGGCCTTTCGTTGAAAGACTGCGGAGAGCCATATTTTTTGTCGACCATCA
>JBDSRE010000218.1:0-6197 GCA_039929465.1 Sphingomicrobium sp.
GACGACGCCGAAGTGCCGCTGACGATCAAGACTACCGACGGCAAGACTCTCGATCTCAATCTGGCCACCGGCGAACAGCATATCGACAATAGCGCGAGTCAGCTTGGGGTCGGGCCCAATATGCTCAGGCTGATCGATCTGATGCACGTCCTGTTCTACCCGTTCCTGTTGTGGGCGGCGTGGATTCTTCACCGCCGCAACGCGCGCGACGCCGTCAGCTCGATCTTGTCGCTGGCGGTGCTGTGCACCATCGCCGCCGAACAGCCTTCGTCCTTCTTCCTCGCCACCGCTGGGGTTCCACGATCGCTCAATGTGGCGTTGTTCGACCTCGGCAATGTCCTTTTGCTAGCCGGTATCCTGCTGTTTCCCCACGGGCGGCTGTCGTGGCGGCTGGTGGCGCTTTTGCTGTGTCTACCGGTGCTCATGTTCCTTGAGGGCCAGCTCTATCAGGGCGTGTTTCTAACCTTCATGATCATCGCCGTGCTGATGCTGCTGAGGTGCATGCGCATGACCCCGTCGAGCGATCTTCGCCAGCAAATCCGCTGGGCGCTGTTCGGCTTTACCGGCTATGCCTTGTTGCGCGGGATTTCCATCGTCTGCGACCTCATGAAATGGGATGCCTCGAGCTTCGGCAACCAGCTGCTGATCGAAATGGCCGCGGGCATTTCCTACGCACTGGGCTTTTTCGTGCTCCAACTCGGCCTGCTCATCGCACTGCTCCGCTACCGTCTCTACGACGCCGAATCGATCATCAGCAAAACCGCAAGCATCGCTATTGTGACGCTGGTGATGGGCGCCGGTTTCGCCGGGGTGATGGAAGGCATCATCACCCAAATGCAGAATATCTATCCCGACAGTCAGACCCCGGCGGCGATGATCGGAGCAGTACTCGCGGTGATCTTCATCGAGCCGGTTCACCGCAAGGTCCGCGGCTGGGCCGAGCGCCACTTTCACAAGAACCTGCTCGAGCTGAAGGACGGCCTGCCCGAAGCGATGCGCGACCTGCGCGACATCGCCAGCCTGCAGGATTTCGTCGACGAGGTGCTGGGCCGGGTGGCCGACGGCGTTCATGCCCACCGAGTCGCCTTCATCATGGGGCGCGAGGTCAAGCAGCAGATCGGCGTGACGCGCGCCGAGGTGCTTCGCTGGCTCGCCGCGTTCAAGCCGTTCGAAGGCGAGAACGAGAAAAAGATCGACTGTAATATGGAGGACACCTTGTTCCCGCTTCGGGTCCGGATCGAGGACGGGCGCGGCAATGACATGGGCTGGCTCTTGGTTGGCCCGCGGCCCGACGGCAGCATTGCCGGCAAGGACGAGCGCAAGGGGCTCGAGGACATTGTCGTGCCCTTCGCTCGATCGCTGCGGATCGTCATCAACCGCGAGCGTGAAAAGCAGGAAATGCTCGACCTCATGGAATCGCATCGCCAACGCATCGAGCGACTCGAACTGTCGTTCAGAATGTAACCTGGATTAAGCTTTGTTACCCTCGGTGATTTGACCCCGCCCGAAACTCAGCATATTTTACCTTTAGTTTCTGGGAGAATTCTTCATGTCTCGTGCCCCAGTCCTGTCCGGGCTGATCGGCGATGGCGATCGGGACTCGGCAATTCTCGCGGCGACGATAATGACTTCCTTATCCGAATAGGGGTGTCCCGAAGGTTTTTGACCGACGTCATGGTTCAAGCAAAAGGCGAGTGAATCGGCCGACACCAAGTCGACCCGGCGCTGCCCAGTGGACCAAGCGATCAAATGGACTATCGCAAATGCGCATCAAGGGAGTCGCAATGATGATGAATTCAAAGCTTTGGCTGGTTGGGGCCGCGACCGCGGTCGCATTGTCCTCGACCGCTGCGGTGGCTAGCGTGGTCGTGGTGCGCTCTTTGGGCCCGTCGTCAAAAGCCTATCCGCCGGGCAAGACCCTGACCGAAAGCGCCAAGATTACTCTCCAGGGCGGCGATGTCGTCACCGTCCTCGGGCCCAATAGCGCGCAGACCTTGCGTGGCCCGGGGAATTTCAACACCAATACGGTCAGCCTGGCCTCGGCAGCGAGCAAGCGCGGCCGTTTTGGCGCCTTGCGCGCCGGCGAAATCGCCAAGAACCCGAGCGTTTGGGATATCGACGCGACCCAGACCGGCAAGGTTTGCGTCACCGACACTTCGAAGCTGCAATTGTGGCGCCCCGACAGCACCGCCGAGGCCTCTGTTAATATCCGCACCAGCGACGGCGCGGTCCAGCCCGTCACCTGGGTTGCCGGCAACAGCTCGGTGCCGTGGCCCGCTGCGCTCAAACTGATTAGCGGTTCTGACTATCAGATCGAGTGGCAGGAAACCGGCGAGAAAAGCGACGTTACCATCGTCCAAGTACCGGCCATGGGTGACGATTTGGTCGGCGCTGCGCAGCTGCTCATCCAGAACGGCTGCAAGAACCAGCTCGACGTGCTCGTCGATAGCGCCAGCAAGATGGGCAAATAGTCAGCCGGTAACGCCGGTTTCGGCAAGCGCTTGCACCTCGGCCTCGGTGAGGCCGAGGCTGCCAAGCACCGCTGCGGTGTGCTCACCCAGTGCGGGTGGCGGAAGGTCGCAATCCGCTCGTTCCCCATCGAGCCGGACGGGCGAACCCACCAATGACATTCCGGCCATTTGGCGGACCATCGCGCGATGCTGCGCCTGGACATCGCTCAGCGCCTGACTGATTCGATTGATCGGCCCAGCCGGGATGTGCGCTGCCTCCAGGCGATCGAGCCATTCGGCCGCCGGCCGGGAGGCGATTTCGGCGGCAATCAGGGCGACGATGGCGGCGCGGTTGGCGACCCGCGCTCCATTGTCAGCGAAGCGCGGATCGCGGGTCCATTGGGGATGGTCGAGAACGGCGCAAAGCCGCTCGAACTGGCGCTCATTGCCGATTGCAATGATGATCGGCTGGTCGGCCGCGGCGAACGGCTGATACGGTACCAGATTGGGGTGGCCAACGCCTTGGCGAACCGGATCCTTGCCCGACACCAATTGGTTGGTGGCCTGGTTGGCAAGCATTGCCAGCTGGGTGTCGAACAAGGCCATGTCGATATGCGCGCCGTCGCCGCTGCGCTCTCGCCGGAACAGTGCAGCAAGGACCGCGACCGCGGCGTAAAGGCCGGTGAACAGGTCGGCGACCGCGACCCCGACCCGCATTGGCCCGCCTCCGGGTTCGCCATCGGGTAGTCCGGTGACGCTCATTAGCCCGCCCATGCCCTGGATGATGTAATCGTAGCCGGCGCGATCCGCGTACGGGCCGTCCTGGCCGAAACCGGTGATCGAGGCGTAGACCAGGCGCGGATTGGCACTGCGCAGACTGGCTGCATCGAGCCCGAATTTGGCGAGTCCGCCAACCTTGAAATTTTCGACCACGACGTCGCTGTCGAGAGCCAGGCGGCGGACCAATTCGGCGCCCTCGGGGTGGGCGAAATCGATCGCCGCCGAATGCTTGCCGCGGTTGCAGCTGAGGAAATACGCGGCGACCCGGTCATTGCCCTCGCCCCTTTTCAAGTGATGCCACGGCGGCCCCCAATGGCGGGTGTCGTCGCCGACCCCGGGGCGCTCGATCTTGATCACCTCGGCGCCCAAATCGGCAAGCAATTGCGCGCACCACGGTCCGGCAAGGACGCGGCTGAGGTCGAGGACTTTGATGCCGTCCAGCGGTTTCAATGCCACCGCCTCCAGAACTTGCGGTCGGCAAGCACCGCGCGCGCGGCATTGTGGCCCGGCGCGCCAGTTACCCCGCCGCCCGGATGCGCGCCCGAGCCGCAGAGATAGAGGCCCTTGAGCGGCATTCGATAATCGGCGGCGCCGATCATCGGCCTGGCGCTGAACAATTGATCGAGGCTCATCTTGCCGTGGAAAATATCCCCTCCGATCAGCCCGAAGCGGCGTTCGAGATCGAGCGGCGAGTGGATTTGCCGTCCGAGCACCGACTTGGCGAAGCCCGGGGCATGGCTGTCGACCAGATCGATGATTGCGTCAGCGGCCTTGTCGCGTTCCTTGTCCCAACTGCGCCCGGGGCCCAGATCGTAGCGGAAATGCTGACAGAACAGGCTTGCGACGTGCTTGCCCTTGGGCGCGAGCGTGGAATCGAGGGTCGAGGGAATGAGCATTTCGACGATCGGCTTCTTGGTCCAGCCATGGTTGAGCGCGTCGAGCCAGGCACGGTGCATGTAATCGAGGCTCGGCGCCATGATGATCCCGGCGGTGAGGTGGTTGCCCTTCTTCGGCAAGACCGTGAAATTCGGAAGCTCCGACAGCGCGACATTCATTCGGAAGGTCGCGCTTTCGCACTTCCAGCCGGACATTCGGGCGTGGACTTCCGCGTTGACCGCGCCTTCCGGCACTAGCCGGTCGAACAGCAGCTTTGGATTCACGCCGGCGACGACATTTTTCGAGCGCCAGCCCTTGCCCCCGGCGACCACCCCGGCGGCGCGTGCCCCATGACGATTGCGCTCGACGATCACTTCCTCAACCGGATGCTCGAGCAAAATGTCTACCCCAACCTCGTTGCAGGAGCGGGCCATTGCCTGAGTGATCGCCCCCATCCCACCAATCGCATGGCCCCAGGCGCCGGGCACGCCCGAAGCCTCGCCGAACAGATGGTGAAGTAGGACATAGGCGGTACCGGGAGTCTCCGGTGAGGCGAAATTTCCGACCACGCCGTCGAACCCGAACAAAGCCTTGGCGAGGTCGCCCGTGAAATGGCGGTCGAGGATTTCGGCTGCGCTTCGGGTCACGAAATCGTGGACGATGCGCATTTCGGGCGCCGACAGACCGGCCATATCGCGACCCAGGCTGAGCAATTTCGGAATTGCCGCCGCCCCCGATCCGACGTCTGGCGGTGCTTTCAATATCCACTTGCGCACCAAGGGGACGATCGTCCCAAGCTCGGCAAGGTAATTGTCGTAGCCCGCGTCATCCGCTTTTACATGACGGGCGATTTCCCGGCGCGTCAGCCCGCCGCGGCCGGACAGCAGATAATCGCCATCGCCGGGGAGGAAATTATCGGTCTTGCGCAGCACAACCTTGAGGCCGTGCCGCTCGAGCGCCATGTCGCTGATCACCTTGGGCTGGAGCAGGCTAACGGTATAGGACGCTGCGGAGTTCCTGAAGCCGGGAAGGAATTCGTCGGTCACCGCGGCGCCGCCAATGTTGCCCGAGGCTTCGAGGATCGTCACCTTGAGGCCCTTCTTCGCGAGGTAATATGCGCAGGTCAGGCCGTTATGCCCCGCCCCAATGATCACGGCATCGCTTGCGCTCATCGCATCAGCACCAGTTCCTCGGCCATGGTCGGGTGGAGCGCCAGCGTCGCGTCAAAGTCGGACTTTTTGAGCTTGGCCTTGACCGCGATCGCCGCCGCCTGGAGGATTTCGGGCGCATCGGGGCCGATCATGTGGATGCCGACGATTTCCTCGGTCGCGCCGTCGACGACCAATTTGTAAATCGAGCGCTCATTGCGGCCAGCAAGGACGTTCTTCATCGCCCGGAAGTCCGACGCGTAGGTCTTGACCGAGCCCAATGTGTTGCGCGCCTGGCCTTCGGTCAGGCCGACGCTTGCGATTGGCGGATGGCTGAACACGGCGGAGGGAACGCAGCTGTAATCGACGCGGTGCGGGGTATTGCCGAAGAAGGTGTCGGCGAAGGCTTGGCCCTCACGGATTGCGACCGGGGTCAGTTGAACCCGGTCGGTGACATCGCCGACCGCGAAAATCGATTCGACCGATGTGCGATTGTCATCATCGACCTTGATTGCGCCCTTGTCGGTCAGCGCGACCCCCGCCTCCTTCAGGCCCAATTGCTCGACGTTGGGGACGCGCCCGGTTGCGAACAGCAATGCGTCGGCGTCGAGATCGTCGCAGCCGGTCATCGCGATGTGCAGTCCGCCATCGCGCTTCTCGATCCGGTCGATGGTCGCGTTGAACTTGAAATCGATGCCCTTGAGCAGCGAAATCTGAATCAACCGGTCGACGATCTGTTGGTCGTAATGGCGGAGCATGACGTCGCTCCGGTTGACCAATGTCACCTGGCTCCCGAATTCGAGGAAGATGCCGGCGAATTCATTGGCGATATAGCCGCCGCCGACGATGACGATCTTCTTCGGTAACTTGTCGAGCAGGAACACTTCGTTGGATGTGATTGCATGCTCGATCCCGTCGATCTCGGGCAGCGCGGGACGGGCTC
>JBDSRE010000219.1:0-3504 GCA_039929465.1 Sphingomicrobium sp.
CCGGCACGGCTGACTATGCCCAAAGACGAGGAGGAAGCACGGCTGTTCGCTCAGGCCCAGCTGATCACCGCCAAGCCGGTGCTTTATGTCTGCAACGTCAATGAAGAGGATGCCGCGGCTGGCAATGCCGAATCCGCTCGAGTGTTCGCCAAGGCAAGTGCCGAAGGCGCCAACGCGGTCATTGTTTCAGCCGCGATTGAAAGTGAACTGGCCGCCATGGAAATGGACGAGCGAATCGCCTTCCTCGAAGAAATGGGGCTTCACGAGACGGGTCTCACCCGGGTCATCAGCTCGGGCTACGACCTCCTCCACCTCATCACCTTCTTTACCGTTGGCCCTAAGGAAGCGCGGGCGTGGACGGTCGAGACTGGATCGCGCGCGCCGGAGGCCGCTGGAGCGATCCACAGCGACTTCGAACGCGGCTTCATCCGCTCAGAGACGATCGCTTATGACGATTATATCGCGCTCAACGGCGAGGCCGGCGCGCGTGACGCCGGCAAATTACGACAGGAAGGCAAGGACTATGTGGTCAAGGACGGCGACGTCCTCCACTTCAAATTCAACGTTTGAGGCGGCTCAGGATTTCGATTCTTTGAACAGCATGAAAGACAGGATCGCGGGTACGATGACACCAATCCAGCTAACCGATTGAGGGACGGTTTGGCTCCCGAACACGACCTGGAACGGGGTCACGAGACGATAAACGTGCACCAGCGCCATCGCCAGAAAGATGAGCGCCGCGACGAGTGTAAATGGCTTTGAGTGAGTCACCGTCACCTCCATTCTTTGCTGCACCGGTTATAGCGCATGCGCAGCGCGACGGGAATCGGCATTGAACAAATGCTCGGCGAGGCGCAGCGTCAGCAGCACCCACAGCAGCCCGAAGGTCCAGCCGCCGATGACATCGCTCGGCCAATGAACTCCGAGCATCACCCGGCTCGTCCCGATCATCACCGACATCAGAATCGCGGCAGCTGCGGCCAGCGGACGCCAGCGGCTGCGGTGGGTAAGGACGAGCGCCAGAGTGAGGTAGAAAATCATCGAACTCGCCGAGTGGCCGCTGGGGAAGCTTTGCGACTTGACCAGGACCATGTGCGGCTCGAGCGCGGGCCGGACTCGATGCACCTCATATTTCTGCAATTCGCTAATCGCGCGGCCGATCATCGTCACCGCCACCAGCGTCAGGCCGGTGCGCAGATGCCCACGGCGCCACATGACGACCGCGAAGACCACACCGGCGAAGATCAACACGGTCGGTTCGCCGAAGAAAGTCACGAAACGCGCCGCCGACACCAGCGCCGGATCGCGCCCGACATAAAGCGCCTCGTAAACTCGCTGGTCGAGGAGGCCGGTGCCGCCCACCAGCATCGCCAGCCAGATCGAAGCTAGCACCGCCGCAAGCAGCGCGATCCGAGGCCGAGCCGTGAGTGATTCGGCCGAACCAGTCAGCCGCGGTCCGTCGCTCAGAACTTGATTGCCATTCGGATTCTCATCGCTCGCCATCCCTGCTCCGTAGCGCTAACTGGAGCCGATGATCTACTTCGAAGATTTGACGGTCGGCGCGGAGACCGAGTTCGGAAGTACCGACGTCACCCGCGAGGAAGTCATTGAATTCGCGCGCAAGTACGACCCCCAACCTTTCCACCTCAGCGACGAAGCCGCGGCCAAGACTCATTTCGGACGGATCGCGGCGTCGGGCTGGCATACCGCAGCGATGGTTATGGGAGTGATCGCGCGTAAGGTCACGAACGAGGAGCAGGCGGGCCTCGGGTCGCCGGGGATCGACGAATTGCGCTGGAAAAAGCCCGTCTATCCCGGCGACACGCTGACGATACGCGGCAAGATTCTCGAGAAAACCCCGTCACGCTCGAAACCCGAGATCGGATCGTTTCGCACCGAAACCATCGTCACCAATCAGCATGACGACGTCGTGATGAGCTTCATTTCGATCGTGCTGATGCGCCGGCGCCCGGCCTAGGCAGACCAGCTTAGTTGCTGATCCCGGCCTTGGCCGAGGCGCGATTGCGGCGCGCCTTGTTCTCAGGATCGAGCGGGCCGATCGGCGCGACTTTGCGCTTCGCCTGCGCCCACAGCTGGCTGTAGGCGAGATAGCCGAGAATGGTTGCGAAGAGCAGGAAGATGACCACCGCGATCCCGGCCGCGTGGCGCTTCGCCATATTGGGTTCGGCGGCCCACACCAGGAACGCGGAGACGTCCTTGGCCATCTGGTCGACCGTCGGCGGCGGATTGCCGGGCGCATACGTCACTTGGCCGTTGCTGGTTAGCGGCGGCGGCATGGCGATGTTGAGGTTGGCAAAATAGGGATTGAAGTGGAGGTTCGGCGGAGTCTTGGCGTCCGGGAATTCGTTCAGAAGCACCCGACCGTCCTCGTTCTTATAGCCCGCTTGGCTCGCATAGCCGGTGATCAGCGAATAAATGTACGCCGCGCCGCCTTCGCGGGCCTTGGTGATCAGCGACAGATCGGGCGGATAGGCATTGTTGTTCGCCGCTCGCGCGGCAACCTCGTTGGCGAAGGGATTGGGGAAGGTGTCGGACGGGATCGCCTTTCGAGTCGAGGCTTCGCCGGTTTGCTCGTTGATGGCCGGAACCGGGATCTTCCAGTCGGCCGCGATTTTCTTGGTTTCAGCTTCGTTATAGCCGAGCCGTTCGAGGTCGCGGAAGGCCACCATGTGCAACCCATGACAGGCTGAGCACACTTCGGAATAGACCTGGAAACCGCGCTGCAATTGCTGGGTGTCGAACGTTCCAAAGGGTCCGTTGCTGGCCAGTTGGAGCTCCTTATGCTCCTTGTGGAAAACGTCTGACGCAAGCTCCGCGGGCGGCTCGGCGATGTAGGACGCAACCCCGCCGATGAGCGAGATGAGGAGCACGCCGGCAAAGACGATTCCGACCAGAAAACCGAAGACCCGGATCATGATTCTACCTGCCCCTTTATTGCGCAGCTGTGGCGGTCTTGCCGCGCTTGTTGGCGACCGCGATCGGCGCCGATTCCGCATCCTCGCCGTGGAGGACCGAGGATGAAATCGAATCCGGCAGCGGAAGCGGCGTTTCGATCCGCGAAATGATCGGCAGAAACACAAGGAAATGAAGGAAATAATAGATTGTCGCTGCTTGGCCGACCGCGACCCGGAACGGTGTCGGCGACGCGCCGCCGGCCCAACCGAGCAGGACGACATCGATCACTAGCAGCCAGAAGAAGCGCTTGAACAGCGGCCGGTAATTGCCCGATCGAACCGGTGAAGTGTCGATCCACGACAGCAGGAACAGCAGCAGGATCGAGCTGAACATGGCCAGCACGCCCCACAACTTCGCGGGCAAAATGAAATCCACCGTGAAGCTCTTCAAAATCGCGTAAAACGGCCAGAAATACCATTCAGGGACGATATGCGCTGGGGTCGAGAGCGGGTTGGCCGGGATATAATTGTCGGGATGGCCGAGATAATCGGGCGCGAAATAGGTGACGATCATGAACAGGGTCAGGAA
>JBDSRE010000220.1:0-2669 GCA_039929465.1 Sphingomicrobium sp.
CCCTCGATCGCCTCGGCCGTGGCAAGCTCTACTTCAGCGTTATGGTCGGCGCGCCTGAAATAGAGCTTGATGGTCGCCCCCTCGCCCGGGACACTTTCGATCCGTGCGGTCCCGCCCGATTGGCGAGCGACGCCATAGACCATGCTAAGGCCCAGCCCGGTGCCCTTGCCGACCTCCTTTGTGGTGAAGAACGGGTCAAACGCCCGCGCCACCACGTCGGCCGGCATTCCGGTGCCGGTGTCGTGCACGCACAGTTCGAGATAGTCGCCATCCTCAAGTTCGGGATCGTCGGCGATCTGCACCGGCTTGGTCGCGATCGTCAAATCGCCGCCGTCGGGCATTGCGTCGCGCGCGTTGATGGCCAGGTTGAGCACTGCCAGCTCGAGCTGGGTTGGATCGGCCATCACCGAAATCTGCGTGTCGTGGAGCCTGAACTTCTTGCCGATCGACGGCCCCAGGACATTGGTGAGCAAGGGCCGCATGCCTTCGATCAACGGCGCGACATCGGTCGGCCGGACCTCCAATCTTTGGACTCGGCTGAAGGCCAGCAATTGCGCGGTCAGTCGCGCGCCGCGCTCGGCGGCGGTCAGCGCGTTGGTCGCATAACGTTTCAACCGGTCGTCGGTGACGTTGCGCGAAATCAGGTCGAGCCCGCCGACCACCACGGTCAGTAGATTGTTGAAATCGTGCGCGATTCCGCCGGTCAGCTGGCCCAGCGCCTCCATCTTCTGGCTCTGGCGCAATTGCTCCTGCGCGCCCTTCAACTCGGTGATATCGCGCGCTTCGGCGAGGAGGTAGATGATTTTACCTGCATCGTCGCGGATCGGCTGGATCGAATAATCGAGGTAAGCGGTCGGCACCCCGGCGCGCTCCATCTTGAATTCGGCGCTGAACGGCTCGCCCTTTGCGGCGCTTGCCACCGCCGCCTTCATTGCCGGGATATGCTCGGGATAGGCCAGCATCGTCGGCGCGTCCCAGATCTTGCCGCCCAGCGAGCGCTCGGGATGCGTATCGCGCCACGGCGCGCTGACCCGGTTAATCTCGAGGATCGTCCCATCGGGCTCGAGCAACACGATGACTTCGAGCACGGTGTCGAAAATCGCCCGCACGCGCGCTTCGCTGGCCTGCAATTCGGCGGTTCGCACCTCGACCTGATGGCGAAGCTCCAGCTCGGCTTCCTTGGTCACGGTAATATCGCTCGCGACGCCGATGAAGCCGACAAGCTCGCCATCAGGTCCAAACCGGGGCTGCGATACGCTGCTCAGCCAGCGATACTCGCCGTCCCATCGCCGATAGCGCCCCTCGAGCGTGAATTGCTCGCGGGTGGCCTCGCCGGTGACGCTTTGCGCGACTAGCCGCTCGACATCGTCGGGATGGATCGCGCTTCTCCAGTCGAACGCACAAGCTTCATCGCGTCCGAGGCCGACGAACTCGACATAAGCGTCATTGACGAAATCGCGCGTGCGATCGAGCCGGGTCACCCACATCATCGCCGGCGCCGAGTCGGCGATCCGCCGGAACCGCGCCTCGCTTTCCTTCAGCGCTCGTTCGGTGACGCGCTGCTCGGTGACGTCGTTGATCAGCATCACCACCCCGAACACCGCGCCACCGGGTCCGCATTGAGGAAGATATTCGGATTGGATCGCCAGCGGCCCGCGGGTCGGATGGTCATAATCGGCGGCGAACCATTGCCGCTCCCCCGCCAGCGCCGCGTCGAGCATCGGCTGGCGGTCGGCCATCGCCTTGGGATCGAGTACCTCACCCATCGTCTTGCCCAGCATTTCGCTCCGCGGCCGCTCGAGGAAGTCGGCCAGCGCCTGGTTGACGAAGCGGTAGCGAAGCTCGGTATCGACGAAGGCCATGGCCATCGGCAACGCATCGCCGATCGCCAGCATCTGCCCGAAGTCGAATTTTTCGGCCCGGCCGGCCTCGGAACTGTCTTTATTGCCGTCGCGCGCCATCGCCGTGAACTGCCTTGTCTCGCTGCCCGAAACAATAACCAAGCGCCGCCCCGCCCGTTCCGACACTTGCCGTTCCGAATCTCGAACCCCATCTCGATTTGCAACCGATCAACAGGAGCATTCATGGCCGACGCACCCTACACCCCGCCGCAAGTCTGGACGTGGGACGCACCGAGCGGCGGCACCTTCGCCAGCATCAACCGCCCGATCGCCGGCGCCACCCACGACCGAGAGCTTCCCGTCGGCACCCACCCGCTCCAGCTCTACAGTCTCGGCACGCCCAACGGGGTCAAGGTCACCATCCTGCTCGAGGAATTGCTCGCCGCGGACCACACCGGCGCCGAATATGATGCGTGGAAGATCGACATCGGCGAAGGCGAGCAGTTCGGCTCGGGCTTCGTCGCCTTGAACCCCAACAGCAAGATCCCTGCCCTCCTCGACCGCACCGACCCGGCGCGCCCCCAGCGGGTGTTCGAAAGCGGCGCGATCCTGCTCTACCTCGCGGACAAGTTCGGTGCCCTGCTCCCCGCCGATCCCGCCGCCCGCACCGAGGCGCTCTCCTGGCTGATGTGGCAGATGGGCGCGGCCCCGTTCCTCGGCGGCGGCTTCGGCCATTTCTACGCCTACGCGCCCGAGAAATACGAATATCCGATCAACCGCTACGCGATGGAAGTGAAGCGCCAATATGACGTGCTCGACCGCCACCTC
>JBDSRE010000221.1:0-5256 GCA_039929465.1 Sphingomicrobium sp.
CGGAGAAGGTCTCGCCTTCCTCGCCACCGTCGGTTCGACCGCGCCGTTCATCGGTCTGTTCGGAACCGTCGTCGGCATCTATCGCGCGCTGATCAAGATCGGTGCCGCCGGCCAGGCGTCGATCGACGCCGTTGCGGGTCCGGTCGGTGAAGCGTTGATCATGACCGCGCTCGGCCTGGTCGTCGCGGTTCCGGCGGTGCTTGCCTACAACTGGCTCATCCGCCGCAACAAGTCGATCATGGAAGATCTCGCGGCCTTCACCAACGATCTTCACGGTTATCTGATGTCGGATGGCGCGGTGAAGCCGCAAATGGGAGCGGCTCCGGCGGTCAAGAAGACCACCTCACCTCCGCCCCGGCCGGCCACTGCTCCTGCCCGTTGAACTGTAACTGGGAGGAGCGGCAAAGTGCGCTCCTCCCTTTCAACGTGTACGCGGATCACCAAGGAAAGTTTTAGCCAATGGCAATGCATGTAGGCTCGGCGGATAACAACGAAGAGGTCCCCCTCTCCGACATCAACGTCGTTCCGTTCACGGACGTGATGCTGGTCCTCGTCATCATCTTCCTAATCGCCGTCCCGGTGGCGATCCAGACAGTGCCCATCAGCATGCCGAAAGTGCGCTATGAGGCGACGACAACCAAGCCCGAGAATGTTTCGCTCATCGTGCGCAACGGCGCCGGCGATTCATGCGAGGTGTATTGGGGCTTGCAACGGGTCAACCAGAAGGAATTGCTCGACCGCGCAGTGAAGAAGCTCACCGACCAGATCGAGAAGGTTGGCGGCGTTCAGAACATTACTGAAGACAATATGCCCGAAGCGCATATCCGCGGCGATGTTGACACGCGTTACAAGTGCGTCGGCGCGGCCATCATCACCATGCAGCAGGCGGGCTTCCAGCGCGTCGGCTTCATCTCCGAGCCGGAGCCGCTTGCCGGCGTCCGCTCCGAATAGCCGAAGGAGACATTTCCAATGGCAATGCAGACCACCGGCGACAACAGTTCCGCCGAACCCATGATCGACATCAACACGACGCCACTGATCGACGTCATGCTGGTGCTTCTGATCATGCTCATCATCACCATTCCGATCCAAACTCACGCGGTGAAGCTCGACCTTCCCGTGCAGCAAGATCAGAATAATCCGCCGCCGATCGATCCGGTGAAGAACACCGTGGTGGTGAGTGCCAAGGGCGAGATTTTGTGGAACGGGTCGCCGGTTTCCCAGCCGCAGCTTCGCTCCTATCTCGATACTACACAGCAGATGGCGCCGATTCCGGAATTGCATCTTCAGCCTGATGCGACCGCGCGCTATGAATTGGTCGACGAAGTTCTGGCCATCACCAAAAAAGCCCACGTCCAGAAAATGGGCTTTATCGGCAACGAATATTACACCGCTGTCTTTTAGGTTTTAGCGGTTGATCGAATGAGAAAATGGGCGGTTCCGATGGGGCCGCCTTTTTCGTTTCCTGGGCCCATGAGGTGGCTTCAATCCTTCACTACTGGCGCGAGGACGAGGGTCATGCCATTGCTTGTGCTCATGAATACCCCGCGCGAATTTGCAGTAATCGTCCTTGCCGCCGGGCAGGGTACGCGCATGCGTTCGGACACCCACAAGGTGCTCCATCCGATCGCCAGCCGACCGCTGCTGCTCCACCTTCTCGACCGGGTCGATGCGCTCGGCGCGAAGCGCAAGGTAGTCGTCGTCGGGAAGGGCCGCGATCAGGTCGAAGCGGCGATTGCCGGGCGCGATACGCTGATTGCGGTCCAGGTTCAGCAGAAGGGCACCGGCCACGCCGTCCTCCAGGCGGCGGACGCGCTTGCCGGTTATGACGGCCCGGTGCTCATTCTTTATGGCGACACCCCGTTCGTCGAGGCGGAGACATTGTCACGGATGCTCGACCGGCTCGATGGTGCTGATGGTCCCGGAGTCGTCGTTCTTGGGTCGCGCCAAGCCGATCCTGCTAATTACGGGAGGATCATCCTCGGCAGCGGCGACCGAATCGCGCGCATGGTTGAATATCGCGACGCGACGGACTCGGAGCGGGCGGTCGACTTGTGTAATTCCGGAATGATGGCGGTGCGCTCTGGCGACCTGTTCCGCTGGCTGACGCAAATCTCCGACAACAATGCCGCGGGTGAGTATTATCTCCCCGACATCGTCAACATCGCCGCTGCCGACGGGCGCGATGCGGTGGTGATTATCGGCGACCCTTATGAGGCGGCAGGGGTCAACAGCCGCGCCGAGCTTGCCCACCTCGAACTCGAATGGCAGCGCCGCCGCCGTGAAGCAGTGCTCGATGAAGGCTCGACCCTGATCGATCCCGAAAGCGTGTGGTTCGCCTTCGACACCAGGCTTGGCCGCGATGTCACAGTCGAGCCGCACGTCGTCTTTGGTCCCGGGGTGTCGATCGCCGATGGGGCGGTGATCCATGCATTTTCACATATCGAAGGGGCGCAGATTGGAGCAGGCGCGAGCATCGGCCCGTTTGCCCGAATCCGGCCCGGAACCGAACTTGCGGAAAAGACCAGGGTTGGCAATTTCGTCGAACTCAAAAAGGCTCGGGTCGCGGCCGGTGCCAAGGTCAATCATTTGTCTTATATCGGCGATACCGACGTCGGCGCCGGAGCCAATATCGGCGCCGGCTCGATCACCTGCAATTACGACGGTTTCGCAAAGCATAAGACGGTCATCGGCGAGGGCGCGTTCATCGGTTCGAACAGCGCTTTGGTGGCGCCGGTGAAGATCGGTGCCGGGGCGATTGTCGGCGCGGGATCGGTGATAACCAAGGACGTCGCGCCCGACAGTCTCGCGGTTGAACGAAGCGACCAGCGCGGGATCGCGGGTTGGGCGAAGAAATTCCGCACCCGGATGACCGTCAAGAAGGCCAGCTGATGTGTGGAATCGTCGGAATTGTCGGAAACCGCACGGTCGCTCAGCGGCTCTACGACGGACTCAAACGGCTCGAGTATCGCGGCTATGATAGCGCCGGCATCTGCACCATCGATGATGGCAAACTCGAGCGCCGCCGGGCCGAGGGAAAGCTCGACAATCTAAAGGCCGAGCTCGCGGCACACCCGCTTCACGGCGACATCGGCATTGCCCACACCCGCTGGGCGACCCACGGCGCGCCGACGGTCGACAACGCCCACCCGCATATCGCCGGCCCGGTGGCGCTGGTGCACAATGGCATCATCGAGAATTTCAAGCCGCTTCGCGACGAGCTGATTGCCGACGGACGGACCTTTCTGAGCGAGACCGACAGCGAAGTCGTCGCCCACCTCGTGGCGCGGGAGATCGAGCGCGGTAACACGCCCGAAGTCGCGGTTGCCGAAGTCCTGCCGCGGCTCCACGGCGCCTTTGCGATTGCCTTCCTGTTCCGCGACCATCCCGAGCTGGTGATCGGCGCGCGCATGGGGGCTCCCTTGACTGTCGGCTATGGCGAGGGGGAGAATTACCTTGGTTCGGACGCGCTTGCCTTGGCGCCGTGGACGCAGCGCATTGCCTATCTCGACGAAGGCGACTGGGCGGTGGTGCGACGCGGTTCGATCGACATTTACGACCGTAACAATCAGCCGGTCGAGCGGGCGATTGTTGAATCGGGCGCCACCTCGGCGGCGATCGAAAAGGGCAATTACGCGCATTTCATGCAGAAAGAGATTTTCGAGCAGCCGGTGGTCGTCGCCGACACCCTTAAAAGCTATTTGCGCACCTTCGAGGGCGAGATTGCGCTGCCGGTCGCCGACAGTGAGTTGGCCGACATCAAGCGTCTGACCATCGTTGCCTGCGGCACCAGTTTTTACGCTGGCCTGGTCGCCAAATATTGGATCGAGCAATTCGCGCGAGTCGCGGTCGACATCGATGTTGCGTCCGAGTTCCGCTACCGCGAGCCGGTGCTCGAGCCGGGCGGGCTGGCCTTGTTCATCAGCCAGTCGGGCGAAACCGCCGACACGCTCGCCGCGCTGCGCCACGCCCGCGATCAAGGCCAGCGCATCGCAGTGGTCGTCAATGTCCCAACCAGCTCGATGGCGCGCGAGGCTGACTGGCTTCTCCCGACCCATGCCGGTCCAGAGATCGGGGTCGCCTCGACCAAGGCATTTTCCTGCCAACTGGCGGTGCTCGCGGTGCTTGCCGCCAAGATCGCTTCGGCCAAGGGGCGCATAACCGGCGATGAGGAACGCGACATTGTCGCCCACCTCCAGGAAGCGCCCGAGGCGATCAACCTTGCGCTCGGACACGACGACGACATCGCCGCAATGGCGCACCTGATCGTCCCGGCGCGCGACGTCCTCTACCTCGGCCGCGGACCGGAATATCCGATGGCGCTTGAGGGTGCACTAAAGCTCAAGGAAATCAGCTACATCCACGCCGAGGGCTATGCCGCGGGCGAAATGAAACACGGGCCGATCGCGCTGATCGACGACAATGTCCCGGTGATCGTGCTGGCGCCGTCGGGGCCATTGTTCGAAAAGACCGTCAGCAACATGCAGGAGGTGCGCGCTCGAGGCGGCAAGATCGTCCTCATTTCTGACGCCAAGGGCATCGCCGAGGCCGGCGAAGGGTGCATGGCGACGATTGAAATGCCGCAGGTCCATCCGCTGATCGCGCCGCTGGTTTACGCGGTTCCGGTGCAATTGCTGGCCTATCATGTCGCCGTGCTCAAGAAGACCGACGTCGATCAGCCGCGCAACCTCGCCAAATCGGTGACTGTCGAATAGGGATTCCCGCATGGCGGGAGACAGGCGATGAAATTGACCGAGACGTTTCGCTTCGAGGGAAGCGATGGGCTGACCCTCGACGGGCGGCTCGACCGGCCACGGGACAGGAAGGCTCTGGGGACCGCGATTTTCGCCCATTGCTTCACTTGCGGCAAGGACATTCGCGCCGCGTCCGTCATTGCAAGCAAGCTGGCCGATTCGGGCATTGCAGTGCTTCGTTTCGATTTCACTGGTCTTGGCGGGAGCGAGGGGCCGCTGGAGGGGTTTTCGGGTAATATCGATGATTTGGTCGCCGCCGCCGACGCGCTTCGGGCACGCTATCAGGCGCCGGTCCTGCTGGTCGGCCACAGTCTTGGCGGCGCTGCGGTCATCGCCGCTGCCGAGCGCATCGCGGAGGTCAAGGCAGTAGCCACAATCGGCGCCCCGTTCGAGGTCGATCACGTGCTAGACCGACTTGGGGAGGGCCGTGCCGCAGTCGAGAAAAAGGGGGTCGCAACGGTCAGCATCGCCGGCCGTCCGTTCCGGGTGACCCGAGACTTCA
>JBDSRE010000222.1:0-5556 GCA_039929465.1 Sphingomicrobium sp.
AGCAGCGCGTCCTGTTCTTGCCGGGTATGGGTTTCCATCCTTCTGAGGCGGACGATCATGCGCATGATCTTGCTGTCGTATCCGTTCGCCTTCGCCTCCGAATAGACGTCGCGAATATCGTCGGCCATGGCCTTTTTCTCTTCTTCCAGCCGTTCGATCCGCTCGATGAATAGCCGCAGCTGATCGGCCGCGACGGTGCCTTCCGCCATGTCGTGAAAACTCCGGTTGAACAGGGTTAAGGCGGCGTCCTAGGCGACACGGAGCGGCGGCTCAAGTGTCGGCTCATGCGGGTTGAACCGTCATCGTGAACGGCTAAGGCGGGGCACGAGGGCATCAGGGAAAGGAACGCAAGTGAGCGACTCGCTGGCGCCGCGCGCGCGCAAGGTGAAGATTCTCGCCACCCTTGGCCCGGCTTCGGATGATCCGGCGATGATCCGGGCGCTGATGGAGGCCGGCGCCGACGCCTTCCGGATTAACATGAGCCACGGCGAGCAAGCCGACAAGATCGCTTTGGTCGACGCGATCCGGAGTTTCGAAGCGAAATTCCATCGCCCGACCACGATCCTGTTTGACCTTCAGGGACCCAAATTGCGTGTCGGCCAATTCGCGGGCGGGTCGGTGGAACTCGAAAGCGGCCAGCGTTTTACCTTCGACCGCGACGGTGTCCCTGGCGATTCGACCCGCGCCGAGCTGCCCCATCCCGAAATCTTTGCCGCAGTTCAGCCTGGCACCAACATCCTCATCGACGACGGCAAGCTGCGCCTGGAAGTGATCGCGGCGACGCCCGCCTCGATCATCGCCAACGTGCTCGTCGGCGGGACGATCAGCGACAATAAGGGCGTCAATGTCCCCGACGTCGTGGTGCCGATTCCGGCGCTGACCGACAAGGACCGCAGCGACCTCGCCTTCGCGCTCGAACAAAAGGCCGACTGGATTGCGCTGTCGTTCGTCCAGCGGCCTGAGGATGTGGCCGAAGCGCGCGCTTTGATCGGCGACAGAGCGGCGCTGATGGCCAAGATCGAAAAGCCCGCAGCGATCGACCGGTTGGAAGAAATCATCGACATCGCCGACGGGGTCATGGTCGCGCGCGGCGACCTTGGTGTCGAGCTTCCGCCCGAACGCGTGCCTCCGCTGCAGAACCGAATCATCGCGCTCGCCCGCCAGCACGGCAAGCCGGTGGTGGTCGCGACCCAGATGCTCGAATCGATGATCCACGCTCCGACCCCGACCCGAGCCGAGGTCAGCGATGTCGCCAATGCCATCTACGAAGGTGCCGACGCGGTCATGCTGTCGGCCGAAAGTGCGGCTGGCCAATATCCGCTCGAGGCGGTGTCGATGATGGACCGCATTGCCACGTCCGCGGAGCGCGATTCAACCTATTCCGAACGCATCCATTTCACCGAGACCAGCATCGAGCCAACCACCGCCGACGCGCTTGCAAGCTCGGCTCGGCAGATTGCGGGTACGGTGTCGGCCAAAGCCATGCTCTGTTACACAACGTCGGGCTCGACCGCCCGACGGATCGCCCGAGAGCGGCCGCCGGTGCCGGTGGTGGCGATGAGCGCGTCGCTCCATATCGCGCGGCGAATGGGGCTGATCTGGGGGGTTCGCGCAGTCCACACGCGCGACGTGACCAGCTTCGAGGAAATGGTCGAGAAAGCCAAGCGGATGGCGCTTCGCCACGGCTTCGCCCACGCCCGCGACCGGGTCATCATTCTTGCCGGAATCCCGTTCGGGACGGTCGGATCGACCAATGTCCTGCACGTGTCGCGGCTGACCGGTAAGGAGCTTGAGCGGCACCAGGGATAGTCCGTGGCCGATTGACGCCCCGCCGCCCAAGTGGCAGCCCAATTGTCTGGCAGGGGGCAAGCATGGCGACGACCATCGAGGAACTTGAGGCACGGCGCGAAGCGGCGCGCATGGGCGGCGGACAAAAGCGTATCGATGCTCAGCACGCCAAGGGCCGGCTGACTGCGCGCGAGCGGCTATCGGTTCTGCTCGATCCCGAAAGCTTCGAAGAGTTCGACATGTTCGTCGAGCATAATTGCGCCGATTTCGGAATGGACGAGCAACGGATCCCCGGCGACGGCGTGGTCACCGGATCGGGATTAATCAACGGCCGGCTGGTGTTCGTCTTCGCCCAGGATTTCACGGTTTTCGGCGGTAGCTTGAGCGAGCGCCACGCGGAGAAGATCTGCAAGGTCATGGACATGGCGATGAAGGTCGGGGCGCCGGTCATCGGCCTTAACGACAGCGGCGGCGCGCGCATCCAGGAAGGAGTCGCGTCGCTCGGCGGCTATGCCGAAGTGTTCCAGCGCAATGTGCTTGCAAGCGGGGTGGTGCCGCAAATCAGCCTGATCATGGGGCCGTGCGCTGGCGGAGCGGTCTATTCGCCGGCGATGACCGACTTCATCTTCATGGTGAAGGATAGCAGTTACATGTTCGTCACCGGACCCGAGGTGGTCAAGACCGTGACCAATGAGGTGGTGAATCAGGAGGAATTGGGCGGCGCGGTCACCCACACGACCAAATCGGGGGTCGCCGATGTCGCCTTCGAAAATGACATCGACGCGCTGATGGCGACCCGCGAATTCTTCGATTTCCTGCCGCTGAGCAATCGCCACGATCTACCCGAACGCCCGTGCGACGATCCGTGGGACCGGCACGAGGACAGCCTCGATACTTTGGTTCCGCCGTCGGCAGCGACGCCCTATGATATGCACGAGCTCATCCGGAAGGTCGCCGACGACGGCGATTTCTTCGAGCTTCAGCCGGCCCACGCCGCCAACATCATCACTGGCTTCGCGCGGATCGAGGGACGAACGGTCGGCATTGTCGCCAATCAGCCGACGGTGCTCGCCGGGTGCCTCGACATAGCGTCATCGAAGAAAGCCGCGAGGTTCGTCCGCTTTTGCGACGCCTTCGACATCCCCATCATCACCTTCGTCGATGTGCCGGGGTTCCTTCCGGGCGTCGCTCAGGAGCATAATGGGATCATCAAGAACGGCGCCAAATTGCTGTTCGCTTATGCCGAAGCGACGGTGCCCAAGATCACCGTCATCACGCGCAAGGCTTATGGCGGCGCCTATGACGTGATGGCCTCGAAACATTTACGCGGCGATTTGAACTACGCCTGGCCGACCGCCGAGATTGCGGTGATGGGCGCCAAGGGCGCGGTCGAAATCATCTTCCGCGGCAAAACGCCCAAGGAAATCGCCGAGCACACCGCCGAATATGAAGAGCGCTTCGCCAACCCCTTTGTGGCCGCGAGCATGGGCTTCATAGACGATGTCATCATGCCCCATTCGACCCGGCGGCGAGTGGCGCAAGGGCTAAGGCGATTGCGCGATAAGCAGCTTGAGAATCCGTGGAAGAAACACGACAATATTCCCTTGTGAGCATCACCAAGGAAATCCTTGTCTTTCTCGCCCAGGCGATAGTTTTCGGCTTTTTTCTCATTCGCTTGTGGAAATGGCGAGGCACCGAGAAAGGGCAGTTGGTATTAAGCGAGATCACACCGATGCTCGCTTACTGGTTTTTGGTAGCTATGTTGTTCGCACTGATTGTTGGAAGCGCGTGGTTTAATCTCAGCCCTCTGCTCGGATCGAAGCAATGACCACTTACACCGCTACCATCCGCTGGAGGGCCAAGTCCGGCGAGCAGTTCGCCAAGGGCAAATACAGCCTCGCGCACGGATTGGCATTTAGCTACACATGATAATGTCATTGTAATGTTCCTCGCCTCGCCTTATATTTGCATGTGAAGGAGAGACTGCGATGCGTAACGCTCGGGTGACGGTGTTGATGAAGCCGGAGGAGAAAGCGTCGCTTGAAGCGCGCGCCGCGAGGCGGGGAGTATCGAGCGGCGAGTATCTGCGTCTTGCGGTCGACAATTTCGAAAGCATTTCGGACGCACAGGAGGCGGAGCTTGCCGAGCTTGCCAAGGAATTGAATTTGGCGGTCCCGAAGATGAAAGCGGCGATCGACTCCTCGTGCAAGGCGCTTGCCGCGCTCCACCGCGAGAACGAGGCATTCTTCCGCGAACGGAACATCCGCTGATGAGCGCGGTCGGGGACATCCTGACGGGGATCAAGCAGGTCATTCTGCTGCAGGAAAATGTCGCGCGATTGCAGCGCGATGTTGAAAATCTGGCCCAGGACGTTCGCCGTGTGCGCGACTATGCCGGCACGATCGATCAGCGGGTGGCGCGGATCGAGGGCGTGATGGAAGGATATGGCCGGGCGGCGGCGATGTCGCGCCAACCGAGGATCCCGAAGAAATGACCACTTACACCGCCACCATCCGCTGGAGCGCCAAACCCGGCGAGCAATTCGCCAAGGGTCAGTACAGCCGAGCGCACGAATGGACGTTCGACGGCGGGGCGGTGGTGCCCGCTTCGGCCAGTCCGCACATTGTCCCCGCGCCATGGTCGGACGCAGGCGGAGTCGACCCCGAGGAAGCGTTCATCGCCTCGCTGTCGTCGTGCCACATGCTGTTCTTCCTCGATTTCGCCAAGCGCGCGGGGCTGGCGGTGGACAGCTACACCGACTCGGCCGAGGGCGTGATTGGCAAATTGAGCGACGGGCGCATGGCGATGATTTCGGTCACGCTTCGCCCGCGCATCGGCTGGGCTGGCGACGCCCCCGACGCGGCGGCTTTGGCCGACCTCCACGACAAGGCCCACCACGCCTGTTTCATCGCCAATTCGGTGACGACCAAGGTGACGGTCGATGATTAACCGTTCGTCCTGATCGGAGCGCCGCAGGCGCGCAGTCGAAGGGCGCGAAACACGACACTCTTGTCAGCGCCATTCGACTTCGCTCAGGACGAACGGTGTTGCTCGCTTGGAGGATAACATGAAACTCGGACGCCTGAACCATGTCGGGGTCGCCACTCGTTCGATCGCGGACAGCCTCGCCATGTACCGCGACATGTTCGGTGCCGAACCGAACGGCGAACCGTTCGATCTCCCCGCGCAGGGCGTTCGGGTGTGTTTCGTCGATGCCCCCAACAGCCAAATCGAATTGATCGAGCCGTTGGGCGACGACTCCCCTATCGCGGGCTTCCTCGACAAATACCCCAATGGCGGTCAGCACCATTTGTGCTTTGAGGTCGCCGACATCGCCGCCGCCCGCGACCATTTCGAAGGCAAGGGCGCGCGCGTTCTCGGTCCCACCCGGATCGGCGCCCACGGCACCCCAATCTTCTTCCTCCACCCCAAAGATATGGGCGGGGTGCTGACCGAGATCATGGAAAGCCCGAAACAGGCGCATTAAGCCGCGCCCTTCCCCCATCCATTCATCCTGAGTAGGGACTGAGCGAGCGTAGCGAGACGAAGGCCATTTCGGCTTCGCTCACTGGCTACTCAGGACGAGCGGTTTTCTTTGATGTCCGACGACGATCTCGATCAGTGGAAAGCACTCGCCGCGAAGGAAAGCCGCGGCCGCTTGCCTTCCCGCGATACGACCGAAGGAATCGCGCTTAAGACCGTCTACGGCCCCGCCGATCTCGCCGGGATCGACCCCGGCTTCCCCGGCCTCCCGCCCTACACCCGCGG
>JBDSRE010000223.1:0-6025 GCA_039929465.1 Sphingomicrobium sp.
AAAGTTGCCGCAAAAGAACAAATGAGTATCAAATCGACCTGACGCCGACGGGCGACTCACCCAAACGTCTCTTAAACTCGTCGAGCCTCTTCCTCATCATCTATTTCGCTACCACCTGTCTTCATGCCGGTTACACGAGATTTTAATACGAACCCGTAATTAGTCGAGCTTTGATTTCACTTGAGGGGCCGGCTTAACGTCCGCTTTCCACCCATTGCGGACATTAAGCACGATCCCGTAATTCAGGGGCGTTTGCTGCTTGGAGCGATCCAAGGGCGACTGGAACTAGGTTTGCGATGATTGCGAGGCCGCAAATGATGACGCTGAGACGGACGTGTGCAGGCGCACTCGTCGGACGCGCAGTGAACAATATCCAAGCGGCGCACAGCGCGCCAAACACATCCAAAAACAGTATAACCAACCCAGGGGGATACGGCAGGACACCAAACATTGCCGAAGTCACTAGGATGTAGATCAAAGAAGAAACACAGACGAGAAAAGTCAGAGAAGCGAACGCTTTAACGAGAACGGACGGGGTATTCATCAAAAGAGACCCATGGGTGCTCACTCCGTTGCGCGGCCTGCGACTGACGGCGTCGAGTGTTGTTTTGCAGGATTACCCTTGCCGTCAGGCATACCACGGCAGCGTCTGCTTTCGACCCATTGCGAACATTAGACCGCTCACTCGGCTACCCCACCCTTGAAACCCTGAGCAACCACATACCATTCGCTCGAGCCCTTGCGGCTGGCTGGGGGTTTGGCGTGTTTTACAGTGGTGAAGTGGCGTTTCATCTCGGCCACCAAATTGCTGTCTGCTCCGCCCGCTAGCACCTTGGCGACAAATGCGCCGCCGGGCCTCAATATCTCGACCGCGAACTCAAGCGCGGCTTCGACCAGGCCCATGGTTCGCAGGTGATCGGTCTGCTGGTGGCCGACGGTGTTCGCCGCCATATCCGACAGGACGAGGTCGGCCGCACCGCCGAGCGCCTGGCGTAGCTTCGCCGGCGCATCGTCGTCCATGAAATCCATTTCGAGGATTTCGACTCCCTCAATCGGATCGGTGGGGAGCAAATCAATGCCGACCATCCCCGCCTGGGGCACGTGCCGCCGAACCACCTGGCTCCACCCGCCCGGCGCGATCCCGAGGTCGACCACCGCTCGGACGCCCTTCAACAGCCCGAAACGCTCGTCGAGCTCGATCAGCTTATAGGCGGCACGGCTGCGGTAATTCTCGGCCTTGGCGCGCTGGACATAGGGGTCGTTCAATTGCCTTTGGAGCCAGCGCACCGACGACGCCGTGCGCCCCTTGGTTGTTTTGACCCGCTTCACCGCTTCCTCGCTCGCTGCGTCACAACGGCCAGCCGTCGCGGGCCATGAGCGAGCGCAAGATGCCTTCGCGGATGCCGCGGTCGGCGATCCCGAGGTTTTTGGCCGGCCAGATCTCGATGATCGCCTCAAGAATCGCGCAGCCGGCGACGACGAGGTCGGCGCGGTCACTGCCGATGCACGGCAGGCTGGTACGCTCATCATAATCCATGCCGGCGATCATATCGCTGATCTTCTGCATCGCTTCGGTCGGAATGTGCAGCCCATCGACCGCACGGCGGTCGTAAGAGGGTAAAGCGAGATGGACGCTTGCGAGTGTGGTCACGGTGCCGCTTGTCCCGAGCAGACGGATTCCGTCGCGTTCCTCGGGCAGCATCGCGGCGAAATGGACGAAGGCGTGGCGGGCGCGCTCGCGCATCCGCTTGTAGGCCTTGATCCGGTCGGGCCCTTCGAGTGCCTCGCGGCCTTCGCTCTCGGTCAACGACACCACCCCCCATGGCGCGCTGAACCAGCTGCGAATTCGCGGGACGCCGTCGTCCTGGTCGATCAGGATGAGCTCGGTCGATCCCCCGCCAATGTCGAAGATCAGCGCCGGCCCGTCGCCCGCCTCCAATAGTTTGTGGCAGCCTAGGACCGCGAGCCGCGCTTCTTCCTGCGGCGGGATGATGTCGAGCGCGATTCCCGTTTCGACTCGCACCCGTTCGGCAAAGTGGGCACCGTTGGTCGCCCGGCGGCATGCCTCGGTCGCGACCGAGCGCGACAGCGAAACGTTGCGGCGCTTGAGCTTGTCGGCGCAGATGCCGAGCGCGGCGACCGCTCGGTCCATCGCGTCGCCCGCCAATTCGCCTGACTGGGCCAATCCTTCGCCGAGCCGGACTACGCGCGAAAAAGCGTCGATAACGGATATGTTATTGCCGTTGGGCCGGGCGATCAGAAGCCGGCAATTGTTGGTTCCAAGGTCGATCGCACCATAAGTGTGACGTTGATGGTCGCGGCGTTGCTGCTGCGACGGCGGCAGCGGCGCTTGATCTAACGGCCTGACCACTTCGGCAGATGACTGCGCGAGGGCCGGCGCACTGGCGGCACCTTGTGCCATATTGCACGCCCGTTCCTGCTGCACCGCCCCCATGGGCGGCTGACTTGCACCAGTTTAACCACAGGTTGATGGGAGTGGGCAAGCGGACTCGGTGCAACGGGTGTAGAGACAAGGCGCGGCGTTGACAGCAACCGGCCCGCTTCCTATCCCGCCGCGCGACTGCCGGGCGTGTGCGCCGGTCCAGCGATTGCCCCGTCGTCTAATGGTAAGACTACGGACTCTGAATTCGTCAATCGAGGTTCGAATCCTCGCGGGGCATCCATTCCGCGGCCAGTCCTTGCTTGCGAGCTTGGTCCCGAGGCGCGCTCATTGCACTGGGCCCTGCTGTCCCGAAATCCAATGCTCGAGGCGCGTGAACAATCCCGGCTTCGACGGAATGAACCCCACTTCCTGTGCCGGCTCGGCGCTCTCGACATCGTAAAGCGTAAGATTGCCAGGGACCTTGGGGCGAAGCGTTTCGCGGCCGCGGAGCAGATCCTCGGCCATCGCCAGCGAACGGTGGAGTTCCTCCGCGGTGAATGGCTTCATCAGGCAGCCGAGCGCTAAATCGGGCATCGGGAAGCTCGGCGCCTTGCCGCTAACCAGCAGGCACGGGACGCCAAGCTCGTTGAGCCGAACCGCAACCGAGAAACCGGTCGAGGAATGGGCCAGGTGAAGGTCAAGCAGGACAAGGTCGGGATCAAGGGTCTCGGCCGCTGCGATGGCGGTTTCTGAATCATCAGCAATACCGATGACGCGATAACGCGGATTGTCCTCAACCAGATATTTGAGCGTCTGTGCAAGCTGCGAATCGTCTTCGACGATGAGGATTTTCAGCACCCGCGAACCTCCCATTGAGTCAGGGACTTACGGTTGAAGTCCAAGACTCACCGACTGTCGCGCTTATCCGCCGCCGTGCGAATCCCCGGCGATCAAGGTTAACGGTGAAGCGCGCCGCGCACGCGCCAAAGCGAACATCAAGCGCGGTAAAAAATGTGCGCGCCGATCTTTTCCACCCGAACCAGCCGCGGGCCCCACGCCGGAGCGACATAATCGGCGTGATACCAGAGGACGTCGTTGGACAAGCTTGGAACAACATTGGCCACTGCAAGCTCGGCCACCGCCTGGGCTCGGGCCCAGGTTGCGCTACTGGTGTCGACGCGCGGGAAGCGGCCGTTGCGGACGAAGCTGAACTGCCACGGCTGCTTGACCGTCGCGCACCAACTCGGCGGATACTTGCCCGAGGCGGCGCGGTTCATAACCACTCGAGCGACTGCCAGCTGGCCTTCGGCGCTTTCGCCGCGCGCTTCGAAATACACCGCGGTTGCAAGGCAGGTCATTTGCTCGTCAAGCTCGGTGGTGGTGGCGAATTTGTCGACCAGTGCGTGGAGCGGCCAGCCGCCGTCATGGAGCCATTTGGCGTCGGCGGCGATGCTTCCGGGGCCAAAGGCGTGGGTGACCGCGTGGATGGCGGTAGCGACTCCGGTGCGAATGGCGTTGACGACCCCGGTCGGGGCGGCCGTGGAGGCCATCGGCACGGTTGCTCGGTCGATTTGCGGTGCCGGGGTGGCGCCTCGCGGTGCGGCGAGATCGAAATCGACGGCCACGATCGAACGGACCACCGAGTCAATTTTGAGCGCCGCAGCGCCTTGCGCGGCCGCCGGGGTCGAGCCCATCGCAATTATAAAAAACCCAATCACCGCGGTGAGGCGGCGAAGTTTCCAATTCTTGATCAAAGCTCTTGCCCCGATGGCGGACAAAGGAATTGCAAAGCCTGCCTGACGGCCGCTTCCGCTGTTCAATTGTCCGTCTTGCCCTCAAGCCACAGCGTCTGATTGCGCTGTTAGCGGCTCGCTCGCTGTCGTTCGTTAACGAAGGGCTAGGCGAGTTCGCGAAGGGATAAAACCGTAGATCGGCGAACCGTGTCCAAGCCGGGATGAGCGAGGGAAACATCTGAATTTGTTGATTTATTCAGGGCTTTTAATTCTGTCGAAAAACGATTCAACCCCGGAATCGCTTCCACTCGCCGCACGCCGCCGATATGGCCCGGGTTATGGCATATTGGCTGATGAAATCCGAACCCTCGAGCTACGGCTGGGACGATCTCGTCCGCGACTGCAAGACCGAATGGGACGGCGTACGCAATAACGCCGCCAGGCTCCATTTACGCGCCATGAAAGTGGGCGATGAGGCGTTCTTATACCACTCGATGTCGGACAAGGCGGTGGTCGGGATCATGCGCTTGTCGCGGGGCCCCGTCCCCGATCCCCGGGATCCCGCCTGGATCTCGGTCGAGGTCGAGCCGGTGCGCGCGCTTCGACCGGTCACGCTGGCAGCGATCAAGGCCGAGCCCAAACTCGCCGCAATGGAGCTTATCCGCCAATCGCGGCTGTCGGTGGCGCCGGTTCGAGCGGCCGAGTGGAATCAAGTGCTGGCGATGGCCCGCGAATGAGGCCGAAGCTGCCTGCGCGCTAGGCTCGCCGCCGGCCGGTCGTCCGTTCTACGCCGCTTCCATCCGGCGCGATTCGCGCTTGCGCTCGTGGGGATCGAGGTGGCGCTTGCGAATTCGGATCGCCTTGGGCGTGACTTCGACCAGTTCATCGTTCTGGATGTAGGCGATTGCCTGCTCAAGGCTCATCCGCCTGGGCGGGGTTAGCCGAATGCTATCCTCTTTCGGGCCCGAAGCGCGGAAATTGGTCAACTGCTTCGACTTTAGCGGATTGACCTCGAGATCCTGGGTTTTGGCATTTTCGCCGATCACCATACCCTCATAAAGGTCGTCGCCGGGCGAGATGAACAACACTCCGCGCTCCTCGATCATGTTGAGCGCATATGCCACCGCTTTGCCGTGCTCCATCGAGATCAGGACCCCGTTCTGGCGGCCCTCGACCTTGCCCTTGTGAGGGCCGTATTTCTCGAACAGCCGGTTCATGATCCCGGTGCCGCGGGTGTCGGAAAGGAATTCGCCGTGGTACCCGATGAGGCCGCGCGACGGGGCCGAAAACGTCAGCCTGGTCTTGCCCCCGCCCGACGGGCGCATATCGGTCATCTCGCCTTTGCGCATCGCCATCTGATCGATGACCGTTCCGGAAAATTCGTCGTCGACGTCGACGACCACGGTTTCATAAGGCTCCTCGCGGCCATTCGGGCCGTCACGGAACAGCACCCGCGGGCGCGAAATGCCGAGTTCGAAGCCTTCGCGGCGGAGGGTTTCGATGACCACCCCGAGCTGGAGTTCGCCGCGGCCTGCGACTTCGAAGGCCTCGCCACCCGGGGTTTCGCTCACTCGGATCGCGACATTACCTTCGGCCTCGCGCGCCAGACGCTCACGGATCACTCGGCTCTGGACCTTATCGCCGTCCTTGCCCGCGAACGGGCTGTCGTTGACCGAAAAGGTCATACTCAGAGTCGGCGGATCGATTTCGCGCGCGTGCAACGGCTCGCTGATAAGCGGCGTTCCGATGGTGTTGGAGACGGTCGCCTTCATCAACCCGGCGATGGCCACGATGTCGCCCGCGCGCGCGCTCTCAACCGGCACCCGCTCAAGCCCCTGGAACGCGAATAATTTGGTCACTCGCCCGTCCTCGACGGACTTGCCGTTGACGTCCATCGCGCGAATCGGAT
>JBDSRE010000224.1:0-2551 GCA_039929465.1 Sphingomicrobium sp.
AAGTTCTGGGCAAGCGCCAGAGCGCTCGACGATTTGCCTTCGCTCGGCCGGGTCGAGGTGACGAAGATCACATCTGGAGTGCCCTTTTCCGAACTGAACCGGAGTGCAGCGACAATCGCCGAATAGGCTTCGGCGACAAGCGATCGCGGATTCTTCAGTTCCTCGACGAAATCGGCCTTGGCCGAGGTCCTTGGAACGACTCCGAGGCACGCCAGCTCGAGCTTCTTGCGCACATCTTCGCGAGTCTTGATGGTGTCGCTCCAGAATTCGAGCCCGATCGCCCCGCCAAGTCCGGCGAGCAGCCCGACCACCAGTCCGGCGGCCAAATTGAACAGAAGGTTGGGCTTATATGGCAGCGATGGCGGCGTGGCGCGGTCGACGATCGACACCGGCGCCATGCCAATCCCGCCGGCAACCCCGATTTCCTTGTAGCGCTGGAGCAGCGCGTCATACAGGCTTCGGTTGGTGTCGGCGTCGCGCTGGAGGATATTATACTGGATGCTGCGCCCGCGCAGGTTCAGCACCTCGCCCTTGAGACCGGACACGCGCGACTGCAGCGCCTGCTCGGCGGAAAGGGCGCCGCGATATTCGGCCAGCAACGTATTGCTTCGGCCGGACGTCATTTGCGCCGATGCGCTGGAGATCTGCTTGCCCAGCTCATTGATTTGCGAGCGCAACGCCTGCATCTCGGGATGCTCGGGCTTCTGGAACGTCCGCTTCTGCTGATATTCCCCTTCGAGGACCGCTTTCTGCTGGCGTAGAGTCTGGGTGCTTTGGGTGACATCGGCGGTTTGCCCGACAGATTGCGTGGTGCGGTAGGCGCCCTCCGCAGCGACCCGCCGAGCGGTTGCCTGGGCCAGCGCCCCATTGAGGGCAATCAGCGATTCCCCCTGAATGGAATTGGTGTCGCTGCCGCTGGACTTGCCGTCGGTACCGGAGGTACCGGTACTGATAATGCCCTGCTTCTGGGCATAAGCGACCATCGCCCTTTCCGAAACTTCGAGGTCGCTTCGGGTCTTGCCGATCTGCCGTTCAAGGAAGTTGCGGGCGAAAGCCGAGGCCTCGTAGCGGCGTTGGAGCGCGGTATTGATAAAGCTGTCGGCGACTCCATTGGCAACCTGCGCCGACAATTGCGGCGAATCGGCATCGTAAGTGAACTTGATGAGATTGCCGGTTTCGGGCGCGGTCACCTTGAGGAAGGACGCGACCCTGATCGTGGCGGAGCGAAGCCGGCCAGCGGCATCTTTTTTCTGCGATACGAAATCGGGATTATTGGCCAGATTGAGGTCTTCGGCAGTGCGCTCTGCGACCGACCGGCTGGATAGCAGGCCGACTTGCGTTGCGACAAAATCGTATGACCCGAAGGTCGATTCCTGTTCGCGCGTCTGTTCCGTATTGATTGCGACCGCCGGGGGATTGGCTTCAAGCACCACCTGGCTGCGATAGATTGGAGTAGTCAGCAAGGTCTGCAGAACGGCCAGCGCAAGGCCCGCCGCAACCGCGCCGAGGACCAGCCAGCGCCAATGCTGGAGCACCCGCAGCAAGGTCGGGAAGTCGAGGATATTGGACGACGAATAATTGCGCTGGCCCGGCTGCAACGGCGACGCCGGCAGCTGCGCATATTGTCGGACAGGCCATGGGCCGTCGTCGGGAACGGTAATATTGTTATTCACTGCTTTTCGCCTAAACTTTGGTGGGCGCTAGAACGGCCGGAAAATCGACAGGATCGGAAGGTTCTGCAAGATTTTCTTTTGCAGTGCCTTGATGCTCGAACCGTCCACTACGACAATATCGCCGGGATAAATGACCGGGTCGGGACTTTGCCCGCGGCGAATCTCCAAAAGGTCGAAGGCCGCCGCCTGGCGGGTGCCGTCGATCGTCCGGAACACCGCCACCCGGCGGATATTCGCATCCTCGGTATTGCCTCTGGCCAGAGCCATTGCCTGAAGCAAGGTAATCGGGCGCAGGACCGGAAAGGACCCGGGCTCCTTGACTGCCCCGTCGACCGTCACCAGCCGACCAGACGACGCCTTGAGGGCAACGCTGACATCGGGGTTCTGAAGGTATTTCTCGCCCAGTTTGCCGGTCAGCCGTTCGTCGAGCTGTGCGGTGGTCAGATTGGCCGCCTCGATCTCGCCGATCAGCGGCAAGGAGATGTGGCCGACCAGATCGACGTCATAATCACCGCTCAAATCCTCGGCCTTGAACACCTTGACCGTCAATTTATCCAATGGCGCGATACGGTAATCCGAACCGAGCGTGGCCAGGGTCGGCGCGTCGGGGGGCGAAAAGGCCCGGTCATAGGCAATCGTGCCGCCGCGCGTGTCGGCGCAGCCCGCAACAAGCGCGAGCGAGACGCCCAGGAACGCCAATTTCATCTGCGAAAACTCAATCACTCTAAGCCCTTACTTAGCAAAATCACGTCATGGTCGAGCCTGATAGTGTAATTTCAGGAGCCAAGCTACCGCTCTGTATCAACCGCGTGGGAATGCGAGTCCGATTGCGTGTCGAGATAGCGTCGTTCAGCCCCCTCAATGACCAGCGCGGTGAG
>JBDSRE010000225.1:0-3015 GCA_039929465.1 Sphingomicrobium sp.
TGTCGGCCTTGAGCGCGGCGGCGAGATAGGCGCTTCGCCCAAGTGCGCGGTAATGCGGCGGCGGTGTCTTCTCGCCGTCGTCGATAAAGGCGCATGCCGAGCGCAGCAGCCCGTCGCCAATCTGCATAACCAGTTCGTGCCGGATTTCGGGAAACACCGATCCGCCGGCTGTGCGGTGGATTTGGGGAACGGTCAAAGTCAGGCGCTCGACACCGCTGATGCCGTTGAGCATTTCATCGACCTTGGGCGGCAACAGCGGCTCGAAGGAGACGCGATCGACCGTGCATAGACGCAAATCTACCGCGACCTTGTTCAAGGCGCGCTCGAGCGCGCGGGCGGCGCGGTCGGCATCGCCCTTCTCAGCCGCGCCGATAATCGCTTCGAACGACGGCAAATGGTTCGATCCGGAGTGGTGTGGAAGAAGCGGGCCGTCCGCTAGGGTGACTACCAACAATTTGCCTTCATGATCGACCAGCTTGGCGAGCACTGCCGCCAACGCGTCACATGCGGCGGCGTCATCACCTTCACTCCACAAACAATAAGCGGGCCCGTTGGTAGCGATCCTCCTCGCCAAGCTTTCGCCATCATCGGGCCCGCGATGGAGAAACAGGAACGGCAGCCAGCGGTCCAGATGGATTCGCCCAGTCTCGCCTACTATCTGGCGCAGGGCCCCGGTATCGCCGAAATCTGGGACAAATGGTGCATCCTTGACCTCAGTCTGGCTGCTCATCCAAGCAGCTCCTGGCAGGTTTCGGCGGTGAAGGCGATGAACCGCCGCATCGCGTCAAGCTCCCGTCGGTCGGGCTCGCCGGTCCATTCGTCCATGAAGAATTTCTTGAATTCGAGCGCGATCGCGCACCCCTGCCCGGGGTAGCGATCGTGAATGAAGCGGGTCTGCTCGCCCTTGCCCTGAAAGGCGATATTCTCGCGCACGTCGAGTTTGCGGCCGTTGAAATCGAACCCGCCCATCCGCTCGATCAGCGGATCGATGAGGAACGCCCACTCCTCACGCGGCATGGAAAAGGTGCCGATGTTGATATCGGGCGCCTTGGCCGGGTCGGTCGGAGCGCCCTCCGGCCCGTCGCGGCGGTGGTTGTAGCTGTGGACATCAAGGACGACGAAGCGCCGCTGAGTGCCGGCGACCTCGTCGAGCAGAGCGCCGAGCATACGGTAATAAGCGGCGTGGATGTCGAGCGAGCGTTTGACCAGCGCCTTGTCCGGACGCTCGGTCCACACGTCGAGCCCCCACGCCTGATCGGGGGTTTCGTAGATCGCGCTTTCGCCGCCACGATTAAGATCGAATTCAAAGCGCGAACGGTGGACGATGATGTGATTGGGAATATCTACGATCGCCTGACCGGTAAACGGATCTTCCTCGCGCAGGCGGTCAGGATCGGGCAGCTTCATTGCTGCAGATACTTCGGGACGAAGTTCATTGCCGTCGTGAACCGCAGTAGCGACAATCGGACCCGGTCCTTGCTGGACGGTCCACCATTTTTCTTTGCTCAAGGTCATGGCCTCTAAGCGCTTCGAGCGCTGTTCGGTTGCGTCACGATGTCGGGAATTAGCGCGAGGAGCGCGAAGCTGGCGAGCCAATGTTCGCCCATATAATCGCCGGCAAGGTGAGGCATCGCCGCGGCGAGATGTTGATCGGCAGTGGAACGGGCAATTTTCGCCTCGTCCTCCGGCAGCAACGGGGCCATTCGGCGTAAGCACCACGCGCGGCTCAGATTGGTCCCGTCGAGATGCGCGATCTTGCCGTCGCTTCGGTCGCTCACCGTGGCGGGCTTGAAAAGAGTCGCAGGCTGGCACTGCCCGAATCGCGGGAGGAATGCCGCGAACCAGCCGGGGAACAGCGCCGCCCGGCATTCGGCGACGGCCAGCGCCTCGATCAGCGCCGAGGACAGGAAATCGTCGCCGCCCGGCTCCCACGCCTGGCAGTCGCGGTCGCGGGCGAACCAGCCCCAGACCTTTTCACCGATCAGCCCGCCAAGCGGCGGATCGAAGGTCTCGGCCCACTCGCGCGCAAGCACCATCGCGAACGCACTATTGCCATGCGTTCCAGCGCGGATCGGATAGGTCAGGATCGATAGGTAATCGCGGAATCGCGCCGCAAAATCGCGCGCCAGCGGTTCCAGGGCGTCGACCCAGCCCTGGTCTTCATGCCGAGCCGCTTCGAGGTGGAGGAAGAGCAGCCAAGCCCAGCCATAGGGCCGTTCGAACCCGCGGCTCAGCTGGCGCTCGAGATAGGCGCGCTCGTCGGCGATCTTGGCGGTGGTGAAGCTGGTGTCGGCCAACTGTTCTATCGCCGCCGCTTCGGGCAGATCGGGGAACAGCCGCCGAATCGTGAGCAAGGTCCACCAGCCGTGAACGCAGCTGTGCCAGTCGAAACTGCCGTAGAAGATCGGGTGGAGCGCCTTGGGCCCAAGCGCGTCTGCGGCGCTAACGAGAACATGGTCGAGCTTGTGGGGATATTCGCGCGCCACATGGCCGAGCGCAATCCGCGCCATATGGGCACCGAGCTGCGAGTCCAAGTTCATCGGAACGCCGCGAAATAGAGGATCAGCACATTGACCGCGAACAGCGGGATTGCGGTCGGGATTTGCGCCTTGATCACCCCATATTGGTTCTTGAGCTCGAGCAGCGCTGCCGGGACGATGTTGAAATTCGCCGCCATCGGAGTCATCAATGTCCCGCAAAACCCGGCTAGCATTCCGACTGCACCGATCACCGCCGGATTGCCGCCGTCCTGCTGGATCAGGATCGGCACCCCGACCGCCGCCGCCATGACCGGAAACGCCGCGAAGGCATTGCCCATGATCATGGTGAAGGCGGCCATGCCCCCGGCATAGAGCAGCACCGCGAAGAATGTGCTCCCGTCGGGCAATATCGCGCTGGCGATCGCACCGACGGTGGTGCCGACCCCGGCGGCGGCGAAGATTGCCCCCAATGCAGCCAGCATTTGCGGCAGGACCGCGGCCCAGCCGATCGAATCCATCAGCCGCCGCCCCTCCT
>JBDSRE010000226.1:0-6672 GCA_039929465.1 Sphingomicrobium sp.
ACACAAGAAACTTTCCACCGCCAAGCGCCTGCGATTCTACACGGTTTTTCTCTCGTGGCCATTTTCCGTGTCTTGAGTTGAATTTGGCGGGATCGCTCAGCCGAGCAACAATCGCTCCTGCTCGGCCCAACTGACAGGCAGCCGGTCGAGGTTCTGGAGGAACCGGTTGGTCAGCCGTGCTGGCCTGGAGCGACGAGCTTTCCCCATCGCTCCCATGCGTCCCTCAAACGCAAGCCGACGCGTAGTCTAAACCGACCGAGGCCGTATCTTCACCGCCGTATTGCTTTTCCGGGATCCTCGCGGTCGCCGTCAAATCGGTATCATTCGTCACCACTGACCCCGGGATCGTCGGCTTGGTCGTCGTCGCCATCGTCGCCGGGATCGTCGGCCTGGTCGTCGTCTCCATCGCCGTCGGCCTCGTCGGCCTCGTCGGCCTCGTCGTCGCCGCTCGTATCGGTATCGACTTGGCTGTCGTCGTCGTCTCCGACGTCGGCGTCGTAGCCGTCGTCACTTTCGTCGGCGACGTTGAAATCGCCATCTTCGCTGTCGTAATCGGCCACATCATCGACATCGACATCGTCATCGCTGATCCCGCCTCCAAGGTAAGATTGGTCCAGCTGCTCGTCCTCAGCGCCATATTGCTTCTCGAATGCGCTAGTCTCGCTGATCTCGGTCGATTCTTCCGAATATTCGGTCGTCACTACCGAGCCGTTGTAATCGTAGACGTCGTAGACCGATTCCCGCATTTCGGACGTCGAGAAGGTGGTCACGCTGGTGCCACCATATCCCGGCCGCACGGTCTGGTAGGGAACCGCGAAACGATAGCCTGCGCCGCTCCACACTTCGGGGACATATCGGGTTGTGTAAGTGGTCCAGCTGTTCGCCGGATAGCTCACCCAATGCGTCTGGTAAGTGTCCGGGATGATGATCCCAAAGGGGTGCCAATCGTCGACATAGCGCGCGCCCTTGCCCGACTTGACGATTGCGGCGATCGCCCCGGCAAGATTGGCCGCGGCATTGAGCACAGCGAGCCCAACGACATCGCCGCTCCGCCCGTCGACAGTCATTTGCACCTTGTTCTTGCTCGGACCCGTGGCGGTTATCGAATAGGTCGTGCCCTTGCGCTTCATCTTTTCGATTCGATAGCCTCTCTTTTGGAGGTCTTTGGCAATCGCCGCCGCCGAGAAAATCTGGTTCGTCGGTGCCTTGGGCGGCGGAAGCCTCAGCTTGGCCGCGCCAAGCGGCGAAGTCGCGACGCTAATGAGCGCGAACGCGGCCGAGACGCGTAATCCAACCTTGGTCATGTGTAGTCTCCCCCTGAAGCCCGCTGACCATGCCATCACATGGAAGCTTGCGAAGTGACCCTAGGCGCCATTGAATCATGCTTGTAAAATCATATGTGACGTTGGCGCTGAAAATGGCCAGTGTCCGCTTTCCACCCAAAGCGGGGATTGCGAGCCGACCCGGCCAGGGCAGTTTGAATTCCTGCTGGTGATGAAGCGAAGCCGCCCTGCTTGTAACTGCGCTGGAAGTCGTGCCAACCTGCGTCCTGAAGTCGGAGGTGGAGCGGCATGGCAAGCGTTTCTGGAAGTGAAGACGAGCAGCCAACTCCCCGCCAATCCTCCGTCCTCGTCATCGGCGCCTCGTCGCTGGGGACCATTTTCGAATGGTATGATTTCTACCTTTACGGCCTGCTCGCGACGGTCATTTCGGCACAATTCTTCAGCGGCGTTAATGAGACCACTGGCTTCATCCTCGCCCTTGCCGCGTTTGCCGCGGGGTTCGCGGTACGGCCGTTCGGCGCGATTCTGTTCGGGCGGATCGGCGACCTCGTCGGGCGCAAGAACACCTTCCTCGTCACGATGGGGATCATGGGTCTGTCAACCTTCACCGTCGGGCTGCTGCCAAGCTATGCCTCGGTCGGGGTCGTGGCGCCGGTTGCCTTGGTCGCGCTACGGTTGCTGCAGGGACTCGCGCTAGGCGGCGAATATGGCGGGGCGGCGACGTATGTCGCCGAGCACGCGCCGGACGGTAAGCGCGGCCTCTACACCAGCTACATCCAGACGACCGCGACATTGGGGCTATTCGCGGCACTGCTGGTGGTCATCGGCATTCGTACCTGGCTCGGCGAAGAAGCGTTTGCCGACTGGGGTTGGCGGATCCCGTTCCTGGTTTCGGTCCTGCTTCTGGCGATCTCGCTCTACATCCGCATGCAGCTCGAGGAGAGTCCGGTATTCCGCGAAATGAAAGCGGCAGGAGAGGGATCGACGGCCCCGCTGACCGAGGCCTTCGCGCGCTGGGGCAACGCGCGGATCGTGCTCATCGCTTTGGTCGGCGCGGTCGCGGGGCAGGCGGTGATCTGGTACACTGGGCAATTCTACGCTTTGTTCTTCCTCGAGAAGACACTGAAGGTCGACGGCGCGACGGCGAACATCATGATCGCGATTGCGCTTGCGCTGGCGACACCGTTCTTCATTTTCTTCGGCTGGCTGTCGGACAAGATCGGCCGGAAGCCGATTATCATGGCTGGCTGCGCGCTTGCCGCGCTGACCTACTTCCCCTTGTTCGGCGCGCTCACCGTCGCCGCCAATCCCGCTCTTGCCCGAGCGCAGGCCTCGGCGCCGGTGACGGTGATCGCCGACCCGGCCGACTGCTCGGTCCAATTCGATCCGATCGGCAAAAACAAGTTCGACGTGCGTTCGTGCGACGTCGCCAAATCCTATCTCGCCAAGTCGTCGGTCAGCTATCGCAATGTCGCCGCGCCGGCGGGAAATGTGGCCAGTATTCGCATCGGGGACACGGCGATCGCCGGGGTGGATGCCGGGCGGCTGTCGGGCGAAGCGCGCAAGGCCGCCATCACCGACTTTCAGGCGCGGACCAAGGCCGCGCTGAGCGCGGTGGACTATCCAGACAAGGCCGATCCGGCGGAGATAAATCGGCCGCTCGTGGTCGCCATATTGTTCCTCCTCGCGCTTTATGTGACGATGGTTTATGGGCCGATCGCGGCGTTGCTGGTCGAGCTGTTCCCGACGCGCATCCGCTACACCTCGATGAGCTTACCTTACCATATCGGCAACGGCTGGTTCGGCGGTTTCCTGCCCACCATTGCGTTCGCGATGGTCGCCGCGACCGGGGATATCTATTATGGCCTGTGGTACCCCATCGTGGTCGCCCTGGTGACGCTCGGCGTCGGGCTGTTCCTGTTGCCGGAGACGTTCCGCCGAAAGCTGTCGGGACGGCATTGTCAGACCAATTGCACCGTCGGTTAAGGGGATGGGGCTAGGGGGGTGTAAGCATACCCAGTTCTACAAATCTTCAGTGCTTAAACGGTGTCAGAAATTCAATCGACAAAGTAAGAATTGTCACCACGCTTAACGGCCACCAGAGCCAAGATCGGCTCTTGGACGCACGTAGCGCTTGGGCGCGTGACATTTGGTTCAAGGCAAAGGCCTCGGCGACCCTACTGTCCGTGTGATCATCGTCTCGAAAGAGGTCGGCGCGTTCACCCCTGCTCAACGCTGGCTTGAGTAGGAAATTACGTGCAAGTTCCGACGATTGTGAGCGCCGCGCTTTTTGCGGCACGAGCGTCTCGATGGGTATGCTCGAATTAACGATACGTTCCCGCGCTCGAACCAGCACGCTAATAGACATAAACACCTCAGGGAAAAAGGAAGGCGGCTTGGTCGCAAGCCCTGGTAGAGAACCGCTTGAGTTAGGGGATGTTCCACTTGCCAAGGCCCGCGTTGCTGCCGTGACCGGCGATACCTGGGGGATCGCGGACCGACTGCTCTGAGGGGAAGCGTTGGTAAAGCGGTCGTTCACGCGGGAAATCGCCGATGCCAACCCGTTGTCCATTGCGGACGGAACAGCCGCGGCAGGTGGCGTGATTGGAAAAGTCCGAGAAGACTGGATGCTGCCGATCGCGTTCATAAAAACATTCAGCGGTCATGTCCTTGATCGACTGATTCACTCCAGCGGGCAGATCAAAGTCTCGGGAACCATCTGCTCAGCAGGGAAGCAGTATCGCCCTTCGGGACGGGTCCCGGCCACCTTCGCCGCGGCGATCCTGCGAAAGCATTGCTAATGCCTGCATCTCCTTTGTGCGCGTCGCTGCGCTTTGCGGAGCCGTTTCCCATCCGATCGAGGGGTCGATTTCCTGCGCAGCGCGCACACCAGACTGGATAGCACCCTGCATCCACCCCGCCCAGATCGTGGTGTAGTCGCCAGCGAAGTGCAGCCGGCCGGCCGCGCGCGGAAGGACCCGTAAATAAGCCCCGGCGCCCGGTGGCAGGTTCGGAATGCCACCCTTTACCCACGGTTGCTTCGACCAATCCCAGTGGCTGGCGTAAACGGTTTGCTCGGCAAGACCAGGCAGCACGCCCGACAGCAGGGAAACAGTGCGTTGCCAGCGTTCGGACGCCGACAACCGGTCAAGATCGTCGTGCCCCGCCATGCAATACTGGTGCAGTAGCCCCATCGAACCACCCTGCAACACGCCGACATCCCAGACCCGTTCGGCTGCGGTGTCGGTACCCGCGATCATCAGACCGGTCACGCCCAGGTCCTTCCAGAATCGAGTCTGCGTCTGGATCACGGTTTTGGACGCGCGGCTGTATTGCACCGCCGCGATGGCGTCCCGGCGCAGCGGCGGCAGCGCCGGCTCGATCGGGATGTCGCGCAAGATGGTGGCCGGAAGCGCGCAGATGACCTGGTCGGCGACGTACCGATACGGGCGATCTTCTTCGCCCTCGTGGTGCGCAACGACCTCCATTCGATTGTCGAATTGCTGGATGCGCTGGACCCGCACCCCGGTCAGCACGCGTTTGCCCAGTTCGTCCGCCATTGCCTTGGGCAGACTGTCGTTGCCGCCTTTGATGGCGGCGAACGTCTTGATGTCTTCCTCGAGGACTTCCTGGATGCCTTCCAGCAAGGCGCCGTTTTCGCGCACCCGGCCACCGTTGGCAGCGATGAAAATTCCGATCAGGTCCGGCGAAGCGTGGGTTTGGCGCAACCAGTCGACGACGGTCAGTCGGTCGAATCTGCCGACAAGCTCAGGCGACGGCCAGCCTGGGCCGAAGGTACTGAAATCGCGCGACGCCTGGGCCAATTGTCGGGCCGCAAAATGCACCGGATCGTGCGCCTCATCACCGCGCAGCGTTAATGGCCACGCCTGCCCCTTGGCGGGGGCCAGAAACGCCTTGCCATCCACCTGATAGCGGGCGCGTCCCTCGGGGAACTGGTGGGTGGCGAGATTGAACTGGCGCACGTAGTGCCAAGTGAAATCGTGAATATCGGGAATGCGCGCGGCGCCGAGTTCGGCGACTTGCCCCTGCGCCAAGCCGCGACTGGTGCTGTACACGCGCCCACCGACGCGCTGCTGCCACTCCAGAACTTGTACGTCATGCCCCCGGCGCGACAACTCCAGCGCCGCGGTCAGACCCGCCAGCCCGGCACCAAGCACCACGATCCGCTGGCTCGATGCTGGCGGCATCGCCCGCGATCGCCCCGCCCACACACCCAATGCCGACGCAGCGCCAAGTTGCAGCGCAGTCCGTCGGCTGATTCGGATTGGTTGGTGCGACGAGTTGCGCATGGTGATAGCTCCCGCAGCGACGTGATTGCGTGGACGATAAGCCTTTTCGAACGCGTCTCAAGACGCTTTCGCGCGTGACATCCGGGTCAGGGCAAAGGCCTCGGCTACCTTCCGGTCCGCATTATCGTCGAATTTGAATAGATCGTCGCGGTCACCCCTGCCCAATGGCTTGAATAGGAAATTAAATCATGATCCGACGGTTCTGAGCGCCGCACTTTTTGCGGGGCGAGCGTCTTAGTAGGTCTGCTCGAACAAACGATAGTTTCCCGTGCTCGAAACAGCACGTCATTAGACGCAAACACCTCAGGTCGAAGGGAAGGCGGCTTGGTAGTAATCCCTGGCTAGGAACCACTTGAGTCAGGCGATTTTCCGCCTGCCAAGGCCGCGTTGCCGCGACGACTGGCGAAACCTGGCCGAAACCGGACCGACTACTTTAGGCCGACAAAGCGGAATTCCGGACAGTCGTCCCTTGCTGCAGTTTAAAATCGTTGATTCCAGTGTTACTAATCCTTCCAATGAGAGCCAGCGGACTGCAGTTGCTGCAATATCCTGTGACGCTTCCACGGAGGGGACAATTCCATGACCAACTCAGTGCTACTCGTAGTGGTTACTGCATTAGTTACTGGGCTTATCCTGCACTGGACCCGATACGTGCCCAGACCGTTCAAGCCGTTGTCACATGAGGAAAAGGAGGCGGGCCGTGCCAGGGACATTGGCACACAGCTAGATGGTGCGCGAGATCGGGCGAGCCTGGTTGAGGTCGAACGCAACAAGTTGGCACTCGCAAAAACCGTCAAAGCCGCTCTGTGGGTGACCGAAACCAGGCTGAACGTTGCGGTTCCGGAACTGCTGAAGATAGCGCAGCTTTGGATGGGCCAATCAGAACGTCGAGGCAAGAAATGGCAACCGCCAGAGGGCGTCACTCAGATTGAGGGACTGGACGATGCGGAGTCCCCATGGGCGGCTTGGCAGTTCAACGATCAACATTGGCGCATTGAGGCCCAGCGGCTTCCTGTGATTAAGGATGTCGTGGACGACGTGGAAACATGCAAGGTATTGCTCGATCAGGAAGTCGTCCT
>JBDSRE010000227.1:0-7649 GCA_039929465.1 Sphingomicrobium sp.
GCTCGTCGCGCGATGGTCGAGGTAGCGCGTTTCGAGGCGCTTTTCGATCGATGATTCCTGGACGTCGACCGCGATGCAATGGGCGCCGGCCATGACCGCTGCGAGCGGCTGCGCGCCGCCCATCCCCCCGAGCCCGGCGGTCAGGATCCACTTGCCCTTTAGATCACCGCCGTAGTGCTGACGGCCCATTTCGGCGAAGGTCTCGAACGTGCCTTGAACGATGCCTTGGGTGCCGATGTAAATCCACGACCCGGCGGTCATCTGCCCGTACATCATCAGCCCGGCGCGATCGAGTTCGTTGAACTTATCCCACGTCGCCCATTTCGGGACGAGATTGGAATTGGCGATGAGCACGCGCGGGGCGTCTTTGTGGGTGCAGAAGACGCCGACCGGTTTGCCCGACTGGACGAGCAAGGTCTGATCGTCGTCGAGCCGTTCGAGGACGTCGACGATCTTGTCGTAACAGGCCCAATTGCGCGCGGCACGGCCGATCCCGCCGTAGACGACGAGGCTTTGCGGATCCTCCGCCACCTCCGCATCAAGATTGTTCATCAGCATCCGCACGGCAGCTTCGGTGGACCAGCTTTTGGCGACGATCTCGCTGCCCCGGCGAGCGCGGATATGGCGGCTGTTGTCGCGGCGGGATTTCATGGCGCCAATTTCCGTTCGTCCTGAGCTTGTCGAAGGGACTGTCCTTCACTCATTCGCCCTAGAAACAGGACAGCCCTTCGACAAGCTCAGGGCGAACGATGTAAGGCAATCCGAGGGCGAAAGGGGACGTGCGTAAATGGCCAAACTTCGCGAGCGCTTCGAGAAACAGTGGCCGCTGATCGGCAAACACCTGTTCGAAATCGTGATCATCTTCATCGGCGTGACGGCGGCATTCGCGCTCGAAGGCGCGCGACAGGACCGGGAGGAGCAACGCTATCGCGCAACAATGATCGCAGCGATGATCCCGTTGTTCGACGATTTCACACGACACAACCGGGATCTCTACGCGATGGAACCCAAGCTGGCGGCATTCGAGCGCGCGGTCGCGGCGGGCGAAACGCCCATGATCCCAGTGTTTCGGGAGCGCGGATCCGAACGCGCGCCGGTGCGCAGCTGGGACGGAATTGTGTCGACCGGCATCTCCCGTGCGCTGCCGCCCAAGCTATACATGGACCTGTCCTTGTTTTTCACCCGCCAAGAATCGTTGAGCGAGCGGTATGTCCGCTACATCAGCTTTGCCGAGGCCGAAATCGAGCCGCTGCGGTCCGACCCGCGACACTTTTACGAGGCAGGGACGCGGCGGCTGAAACCGGCCTATGCGGCCTCGATCGATCAGTTGCGCGGGATCATCGCCGGGACGAGGTTGACCGAACAGCAGGCCCGCGAACTGAAGCCGCAACTCGGGGCGCTGAACTAGGCGTCCATGCCCCCGAATATTCGCCGCTCGGGGCCGGGCAAGCCGATCCAGTAGCCGAGCTCGCTCAGGCTTTCGAGATTCCACACCGCCATATCCGCCGCCTTGCCTGGCGCGAGGGTACCGATTTGTTTCTCGAGCCCGAGTGCGCGGGCGGCGTTGGCGGTCATTCCGGCGAGCGCCTCCTCGGGCGTCAGGCCGAACAGCGTGCAGGCCATGTTGATCGCCAGCGTCGGCGACAGCAAGGGCGAGGTGCCGGGGTTGCAGTCGGTCGCCACCGCCATCGCGACCTGGTGCTTGCGCAACAGGTCTACCGGCGGCTTTTTCTCTTCATTGAGCGCGTAATAGGCGCCGGGGAGGAGCACCGCGACAGTGCCCGCGCCGGCCATCGCCCTGGCGCCGTCTTCGTCGAGATGTTCGAGATGGTCGGCGGACAAGGCGCGATATTGGGCGGCGAGCGCGGCGCCCTTGCTGTTCGACAGTTGTTCGGCGTGGAGGCGCACCCGAAGGCCGTTGGCAGCGGCGGCCTTGAACAAACGCGCGACCTCGTCCGGCGTAAAGGCGATGGTGTCGCAATAGGCATCGACCGCGGCCACCTTGCCGGTCTTTGCGGCTGCGGGAATGAGCTTGTCGATAATCTCACCCAGATAATGCGCTCGGCGGTCCTTGCTCGCCGCTGGGATGGCGTGGAGCGCGAGCAGGGTCGGAACGATGCGCACCGCCTCCCCCTCGCCAAGTTCAGTGGCCAGGCGGAGCAGGCGGAGCTCACTGTCCATGTCGAGGCCATAGCCGGTCTTGACCTCGACCGTGGTACAGCCCCCGGCCATCAGCAGGTTCAGCCGGTGGCGGGCCGAAGCCAGCAATTCGTCATCCGACGCTGCAGCGGTTTTGGCCACAGTCGAGGCGATTCCTCCGCCGGCCCTGGCGATATCCTGATAGGTGGCGCCGGCGCGGCGAAGCGCATGTTCGTCAGCTCGGTTGCCGCCAAAGATCAAATGCGTGTGGCAATCGATCAGACCGGGGGTGATCCAGGCGCCGCCAAGAGCATCGACCTGCTTGGCGCGGGTTCCGGCGAGCTCGGCGCGCTTGCCGATGCGGACAATTTTACCGTCGGCGATGCCGATCGCGCCATTGTCGATCAGGCCGAGCGGATTGCCTGGCGAGGCGATGAGCGTCGCGACCCGGCAATCGACGAGCAATCGGTCCCACATCCGCGTCGCCTTAGGCGACTGCCGGTGCTAGGGTCAAAACATGGCGGCATGGCCCAATCTGAGCGACTTGCTGGTTGGCGCGGACGCGGCGGCGCCGGTCGGCTTGGTCGGTGCGCCGCTGGGAGTCGGATCGGTCACTCCTGGTGCTTGCGACCAGGCGCCCGCGAGACTCCGTGAGACGTTGCGGCGGATTGGCAGCTACGATGTCGAAACCGGCCGCGAGTTGCGCTCGACAATCTCGGACAAGGGCGATGTCGACGTTACCGGCTTGAGCATCGAGCAGGCCACCACGCCGATCCGCGATGCGGTTGCGGCGAGCGCCGGGCGCCACCCGCTGACCTTGGTGGTCGGCGGCAATAATGCGGTGACGCGGCCGGCGCTGCTCGGGCTCGGCGGACTGCTTGAGGAGGTCGGGTTGATCACCCTAGACGCCCATTTCGACATGCGCGGGCTGGAGGACGGGCTGAGCAACGGCAATCCGGTTCGGGCGTTGATCGAGGACGGGCTTCCGGGCGCCAATATCGCCCAGATCGGGCTTGCCAGTTTCGCCAATTCCGAAGTGATGCACCGCGACGCGGTCGAGGCCGGCAATATCGCGGTGACGATGGCCGATATCCGCCGCGACGGGATTGCAGCGGCGATGACCAGAGCGCTCGACCATGTCGCACAATGCGATGCCCTGGTCGTGGATTGCGACGTGGATGTCATCGACCGCGCGCAATTTCCGGGAGCGCCGGGGGCGCGGCCCGGGGGGCTAGCGGTAAGCGACTTCTTCGCCGCTGTCCGCCGCCTCGCTGCCGACCCGCGGGTGCGGGTGATCGACCTCACCGAATGGGACCCGCCGCTCGATCCGACCGACCTCAGCGCGCTGACCGCAGCGCGCTGGGTGGCCGAATGCCTGGCCGGGTTCGAACAGCGCTAGGCGCTAAACAATTCCGCCATTTCCGACGGCCTCAGCGGCGGGGTAAGCTGATCGAAAGTGCATTGTCCCGGGTCTTTGTCAGGGCGCCAGCGGAGTAGCGCCGTGCCGTGACGGAAACGGCGCGCGGTCACTTGATCGTAGCGGACCTCGACCACCAGCCCGGGCTTGAGCGGCTCCCATTGCGCTGAGCGCTCGCTGCTCCAGCGGCTCGGCCCACCGGGGGCCTTGCCGGTGAAGCCAGTGCCGCCTTTAAGCGCTTCAAGCGTCGTGGTCAGTGCGTCGCGGTCGGCGGCAGCAATCGCCGAGGTGAAGCCGACATGGTCGAGCGTCCCCTGATCATTATAAAGCCCGAGCAAGAGTGAGCCGACCGCGCGCGATTTCGAGCCATAGCGGAAACCGCCGACGACGCAGTCGGCGCTGCGCAATTGCTTGACCTTGACCATCGCCCGCTCGCCAAAGCGGTAGGGCAGGTCGAGGCACTTGGCGATCACCCCGTCGAGCGCGCCGCCGCTGCGCATCAGCCAGCGCTGGGCGGCGGTGCGGTCGGTGGTTGCGGGGGACAGATGAAGACCGGGGAGCCGAGTTTTCGCAAACAGTTGTTGAAGCGCCAAGCGGCGGTCGCGCTGGGGCAAAAGCGTGAATGATTGTCCATCGAGCTCGAGCAGGTCGAACAGCATGTATTCCGCCGGGGTCTCGGCCGCGAGCTTGCGTACCCGGCTTGCGGCCGGATGAAGCCGAAGCTGAAGCGCTTCGAACGACAGTCCATCGCCGGCGGGAATGATGATTTCTCCGTCGAGGACAAACTGGTCCGACTTCACCCGCAGCAGCAAATCGACAAGATCGGGGAAATAGCGCTCTAGTGGCTTGCCCGATTTGGAGATAAGATCGACGACGTCGCCGTCGCGCCGGGCGAGGCAGCGAAAGCCGTCCCATTTGGGCTCATATTGCCAGCCATTGCCGGTTGGCAGATCGGCGGCGAGCGCCGCCTCCATCGGCGCCAATGCGGATTTAGTACGAGCCATTGGCCGATAATTCGCGGCCGCTTGCAGTCGTTCCCTTTGCCGCTGCCCGCGCGGCTGGTATCAACGCTCCCACACCGGGGGAAACATACGCATGGCATTTGATCCGCAAGCCGAAACCGCACGCTATATCGACAGCCTTGGCGCGGCCAATCTGCAAAAGGCGCATGATTATACCATCGGCGGGCACTGGTTGCTGCTGTGGGGTCTGGCGGTCGGAGCGCTGGTCGCGTGGCTAATCGTTCGTTCGGGCTTTCTCGACCGGCTTGAAGCGCGCATTCCCGAACGACGGCGGGCGTTGCGCTCGTTCGTCGTGCCCGCGGCCTATGTCGTCATTTCCTCGCTGCTGACGCTGCCATGGTCGCTTTACTCCGGCTGGTGGCGCGAGCAAGCCTATGGCCGGACCAGTCAGCCGCTGGGCGATTTTCTCGGCCAGGCAGCGATCTCGCTGGTCATCGGCACGCTGTTGCTGTCGCTGTTCATGATGGGAGTCTATTGGCTAATCCGCCGCACCGGGCCGAGATGGTGGCTGTGGTCGGGCGGATTCGCGGCGGCGGCATTGGCGTTGGTGATGCTTTTGTCCCCCGTGCTGATCGAGCCTTTGTTCAATAAATATGAGCCGATCCCCGCTGGCCCGGTCCATGAGGCGGTGGCCGAGATGGCCGGACGCGCCGGCATTCCGGAAAACAAAATCTACCTGTTCAACGGGTCGCGCCAGTCGAACAATTTCACCGCCAATGCCGGCGGAGTCGGAAGCACTGCCCGGGTCGCGATTTCGGACGTGGCGATGAACAAGGCCTCGCTCGACGAGGTGCGGGCGGTGACCGGCCACGAAATCGGTCATTATGTGCTCAAGCATACCTGGTGGGGGATATTGGTTGCTTCGCTGACCCTGATCGTCCTGCTGTTTATCGCTGACCGCTTGTTCCCGCGCTTTGCTCGGGCGTTCGGAAGCAGTGCGACTATCGGCGACCCGCGCGGCATTCCGGTGCTGGCGTTCATGGTGTCGTTGTTCGCACTCGCGGCCTCGCCCATCCTGAGCACCTTTTCGCGAACGATCGAAACCGCCGCCGACCAATATTCGCTGCGCACCGAAAACCGGCCCGACGCGCTGTCGAGCGCCTTGGTCAAGACCGCTGAATACCGCTACCCGCGACCGGGCGCGCTCGAGGAGATCATCTTTTATGACCATCCATCGGTCGAGCGGCGGGTACGCTCGGCGATGGAGTGGAAAGCGGCTCACCCGGGGCCGCCGGCTGTCGACGCCGGCGGCGGCAGGATTTAGCAGCGAAGGTCGAAACGGTCGGCGTTCATTACCTTGGTCCAGGCGGCGACGAAATCCTCGACGAATTTTTCCTCGTGGCCCTTTTCGGCATAGACTTCGGCGGTGGCGCGGAGCTGGCTGTTCGATCCGAAGATGAGGTCGGTTCTGGTCGCGCTCCATTTCTGCTCTCGGCCGCCACGATCGAGGCCGAGGAATTCCTCGTCGCCGCTGGTATCGAGCACTTCCCAGACCATGTCGTTGTCGAGCAGATTGACGAAGAAATCATTGGTCAATTTTCCGACTCGATCAGTGAACACGCCATGCTTGCTTCCGCCATGATTGGCACCGAGCACCCGAAGCCCGCCGATGAGCACGGTCATTTCGGGAACCGACAGTCCGAGCAAGGATGAGCGGTCGAGCAACAATTCCTCGGTCTTCACGCTATGCTTGGTCTTGAGATAGTTTCTAAAGCCGTCGGCGACGGGCTCCATCACCTCGAAGCTTTCGCCATCGGTCCATTCGTCGGTGGCATCGCCGCGTCCGCCGGTGAACGGCACTTTGACCTTGAAGCCCGAGTCGCTCGCCGCCCGCTCGACTGCGGCGGTTCCAGCAAGCACGATTGCATCGGCCATCGACATCGCGCCGCGCAATTCATCGATTTTCGCAAGAATTTTAGCCAGCTCCGCGGGCTCATTGATTGCCCAGTCCTTTTGCGGGGCGAGGCGGATGCGCGCGCCATTGGCGCCGCCGCGATGGTCCGACTTGCGGTAGGTCGAGGCCGAGGCCCAGGCGGTCTTGACCAGCTGACCGATTGAGAAACCGGAATCGAGGATCTTGGACTTGAAGGTCGAAATGTCGGCATCGGGCGCCGCCGAGCCAGCCGGGACCGGGTCCTGCCAGATCAGATCCTCGGTCGGAACTTCGGGGCCGAGATATCGAACCTTGGGCCCCATGTCGCGGTGGGTAAGCTTGAACCAGGCGCGCGCGAAGGAGTCCTTGAAGGCCTCGTGATCGGTGCGGAATTTTTCCGAAATGCGAGCGAATTCCGGATCCATTTTGAGCGCCATGTCGGCGGTCGTCATCATCGTTGGAACGCGCTTTTCCGGATCATGTGCCGACGGCGCCATGTCCTCGTGTTTCTGGTCGATCGGCTGCCATTGCTGCGCCCCTGCCGGGCTTTTGACGAGCTCATAATCATAATCGAGCAGAAGGCGGAAATAATTCTCCGTCCATTCAGTGGGAGTGTTTACCCACGAACCCTCAAGGCCGCTGGTGATGGTGTGCTCGCCCATTCCGCTTTCGAACCCGCTGCTCCACCCCATGCCCTGAAGTGCGATATCGGCCCCCTCGGGCGCGACATCGACCAGGCTTGCGTCGCCGGCGCCGTGACACTTACCGAAGGTGTGTCCACCGGCGGTGAGGGCGACGGTTTCCTCGTGGTTCATCGCCATGCGCTCGAAGGTGATCTTCATGTCGCGCGCCGATTGCAGCGGATCGGGATTGCCGCCCGGCCCTTCGGGGTTGACGTAGATCAGTCCCATCTGAATCGCAGCGAGCGGGTGCTCGAGCTCTTTCTCGCGGTCGGGTTGGATCCGGGTTTCCTCGCTGTCGACCCATTTTTCCTCGGCGCCCCAATAGATGTCGCGCTCGGCCTCGAACACGTCGCGGCGGCCGCCGCCGAAGCCGAACACCGGCCCGCCCATGCTCTCGATCGCGACATTGCCGGCGAGAATGAAAAGATCGGCCCAGCTGATATTGCGGCCATATTTGCGCTTGATCGGCCACAATAGCCGCCGCGCCTTGTCGAGGTTGCCGTTGTCCGGCCAGC
>JBDSRE010000228.1:0-2588 GCA_039929465.1 Sphingomicrobium sp.
GCCGCCGCCGCAACCGGCGCCACCAGCCTGGTTAAGGACGGAACCACCGGGATCCTGTGCGATCCCGGCGACACCGATGCTTATGCCGACGCGCTCGAGGGCTACGGTCGCGATCCGGCCTTGCGCAATCGCCATGGCAAGGCCGGGCTGGCATTCGCCAGGACTCGCGATTGGGACAGCATCAACGCGGTCGTTCTCGACGTCTATCGCCGGACCATCGCAAGGCGCGAGCGATTGGCGCGAATGGCCGCCCGCTAGGCCTTTATTTAACGCGTTCAATGCGCTGCGCGGCTTCATCGAGGATTGCAGCGATTTCGAGCAGCAATTCGTCGTCGAGCCCGTCACGGCCGATCCGGTGGCTCATCGCGGTCATCAGATTTTTAACCGCGCGGCCGATCGCCGGCCCGGCATTGCTGCTTTCCTTGGGGACCAGGTCGGAAAGGCGTTCGAATAGCTCTTCCACGTCGGCGACATTCTCCGACAAATGCGTTCGCCCATCGTCGGTCACTTCGAAAATCTTTTTCGAATCCTTGGATTTCTTCTCGGCGATGAACCCCATGTCCTCGAGCAAGGTGAGGGTCGGATAGATAATCCCCGGACTCGGCGCATATTCGCCGCCGGTCATTTCCTCGACCGCCTTGATCAGTTCGTAGCCGTGACGCGGCTGGTCGCCGATCAGCTTGAGCAGGACCAGCCGAAGTTCTCCGCTTTCGAACATCCGGCGGCTGCGCCGACCCTGACCGCCACGCCCGCCGCGCCGGCCCGGCCCGTCGGAGCCGTCACCGAAATCGAAGTGGAACGGACCCCAATTGCCCTGCCACCCGCGCCCGCCGCCGATGGCGAACAGAGCTTCGGGAATGTCGATGTCGAAACGGCCACGTGGGCCGCAGTTTGAACGATGTCGCATATTCTCTCCTTTAGAATGCGTCTTAGATATATCTTAGCTACATCGCGAACAAGGGGACTGGATACATTTTTCTTCACCCCGATTATGCATCGGGTAATGAGCGACCTGTTCAACGACGATGCGGTGAGCCCGGCCAAGCCGGAATCGGTGGAAGCGGCGGCGGCCAATGCGCCGCTAGCCGACCGCCTTCGACCGGCAACGCTGTCCGACATCGTCGGTCAAGAGCATTTGACCGGCCCCGAGGGCGCGATCGGGCGAATGGTCGCGGCCGGCCGCCTCGCCTCGATGATCCTGTGGGGGCCACCCGGCACCGGCAAGACCAGCATCGCGCGCCTGCTCGCCGATGCTGTGGGCTTGCGCTTCGTTGCCATTTCGGCGGTATTCTCTGGCGTCGCCGATTTGAAGAAACTGTTCGCCGAAGCGCACACCGCAGCCCGCGCGGGACAGCAGACCTTGTTGTTCGTTGACGAAATTCACCGCTTCAATCGTGCCCAGCAGGATGGCTTCCTTCCGTTTGTCGAGGACGGCACCGTGACCTTGGTCGGAGCGACGACCGAGAACCCCAGTTTCGAATTGAACGCCGCTTTGCTGTCACGCTGCCAGGTGCTGATCCTGCGCCGACTCGATCATCAGGCGTTGGATGAACTGATCATCCGCGCTGAGGCGATCGTACAGCGCCAACTGCCGGTTACTCAGCAAGCGCAAGACGCGCTCATCGCCAGTGCGGATGGAGACGGACGTTTCCTCCTCAACCAGGTCGAAACTTTGTTCGCGGTCGACATCACCGAGCCGCTCGGTCCCACCGAACTGTCCGAACTGCTCAACCGCCGAGTGCCGGTCTACGACAAGGACCGCGAGGGCCATTACAACCTCATCAGCGCGCTCCACAAAAGTCTTCGCGGGTCCGATCCCCAGGCGGCGCTTTACTATCTCGCCCGGATGCTCGTCGCCGGGGAGGAGCCGCTGTACGTGTTGCGCCGGCTGGTGCGCTTCGCTTCAGAGGATGTCGGACTCGCCGACCCGCAGGCGCTGGTCCAGTGCCTGGCGGCCAAGGACAGCTATGATTTCCTTGGCTCACCCGAGGGCGAACTGGCGATCGTCCAAGCCTGTCTTTACCTCGCCACCGCGCCCAAATCGAACGCCGCTTATGCGGCCCACAAAGCCGCTTGGCGGAGCGCGAAAGAGACCGGGTCGCTGATGCCGCCGATGAATATCGTCAACGCCCCAACCCGACTGATGAAGGACATCGGTTACGGCCAGGGTTATCAATATGACCCTAATGTCGAAGGCGGGTTTTCCGGCGCCGACTACTGGCCCGAAGAGATGGAACCGCAGACCTATTACCAACCCACCGGGCGGGGATTCGAAGCGCGAGTGCGCGAACGAATCGAATTTTGGAATGCGCGCCGCAACGCGCTACAAGACGAATCAAGGGCGAACCGACCGCCCGAGTCCAACGGGGAGTAAGCGCGCATGTACCAGGTCGACCAGGGTGCCTATTGGCAAAGCCAGATGATTTACTGGGGTCCGAAAATCCTCATTGCGCTGGCCATTCTGGTGGTGACTTGGATCGTTGCCCGGGCCGTCAAATGGATGCTCCAGAAAGCGGTCGACAAGTCGCCCGCGCTGCGCCGTCACGTCACCGGCACCCCTGACGAGACCGTCGGCCGTCAACTCGGCG
>JBDSRE010000229.1:0-3455 GCA_039929465.1 Sphingomicrobium sp.
AGCGACGAAGGCGTCGCGGATCTTGCGCCCAAGCTCGGTTCGGATGGGGATGTTTTGAAGGTTGGGGTCATTCGAACTCAATCGCCCGGTCTGCGCTCCGGACAGGCTGAAACTGGTGTGCACGCGCCCGGTCTCGGGGTTGATCTGGGCCTGGAGCGCTTCGGTGTAGGTTGAGCGGAGCTTACTCAACTGACGCCATTCGAGCACCAGGCGCGCACATTCGATTCCTTCGCCGGCCAGCCGCTCGAGCTCGTTGACGTCGGTCGAATAATGCCCGCTCTTGCCCTTGCGCCCGCCCTTGAGGCCGAGGCGGCCGTAGAGCACTTCACCCAACTGCTGGGGGCTGCCGATGGTGAATGGCCCGCAGGAAGCCTCGAAAATGCGTTCCTCCAACCGGGCGATCTCAACCGCGAAATCGGACGACAAACGCGCGAGATGGGCGCGGTCGATCTTGACCCCGCGCTGCTCCATCCGCCCGATCGCCGCAACCAATGGCCGGTCGACCCGCTCATACACTCGCGCGACAGTGTCGGCGGTCAGGCGCGGCTTGAGCCGAAGCCACAGCCGCACGGTAATGTCGGCGTCTTCGGCGGCATATTCTGTCGCTTCCTTGAGCGGCACCTTGTCGAAGGTGATCTGCTTGGAGCCGGTGCCGCAGACCTGTTTGAACGGAATGCACTCATGCTCGAAATGGAGTTTGGCGAGTTCGTCCATACCATGACCGTGAAGCCCGGCGTCGAGGTCGAAACTCATCACCAGCGTGTCGTCATATGGGGCCACCACGATCCCCGCCTTGGCAAACATGACCCAGTCGTATTTGAGGTTGTGGCCGATCTTGAGCACGCTTTCGTCTTCGAGCAGCGGCTTCAGGCGCGCGATGACGTCAGCCGCGGGCAGTTGGCTGGGCGCTTCCGACAGCAAATCGCCGCCGCCATGGCCAATCGGGATGTAGCAAGCCCTGCCCGGGGCGGTCGCCAGGCTGATCCCGACCAGCTTGGCGACGATGCAGTCGATGCAGTCGGTCTCGGTATCGACCGCGACGTATCCGGTGGCGCGCGCCTCGGCGATCCAACGGTCGAGCGCTGCCACGTCGATGACCGTCTCATAAGCCGATCGGTCGACGTCGATAACGTCCGCCACCGGCGCCGCTTTGGACTCCATTGACGCCATGGTGGTATTGAACCCGCCGCCGCGGCTGCTCCGACCGGCCCCAGTCGCGCCGCCGCCGTCGAGGCGTGCAAGCAGCGTTTTGAACCCCTGATCCTCGAGGAACGCGCGCAGCGGCTCGGGCGGGATATTCTTGAGCGCCAAATCCTCAAGGGGTTCGGGAAGCTTCGAGTCGCAAACCAACCGAACCAGCTCGCGGCTCAATCGCGCATTGTCGGCATGATCGATTAGATTTTGCTTCAACTTCGGCTTGGTGATCTCGTCAGTCGAGGCCAGAACGGTTTCGAGGTCGCCATATTGCTGGATTAATTGGCTCGCGGTCTTTGGGCCGATCCCAGGAACCCCCGGCACATTGTCGACGCTGTCGCCCATCAGCGCCAGGACATCGCCGACCTTTTCCGGCGGCACGCCGAATTTCTCGATCACATAGGCGCGGTCGATGCGGCGGTCGTTCATCGTGTCGAGCATGTCGACCGACCCGTCGTCGACCAATTGCATGAGGTCCTTGTCCGAACTGACGATGGTCGTTTTCCACCCCGCGGCCGTGGCGGCATGGACATAGCAGGCGATGATGTCGTCGGCTTCTAGCCCCGCTTCTTCGATGCACGGAATCGAGAAAGCGCGGGTCGCGGTGCGGATCAGCGGGAATTGCGGGACCAGATCCTCGGGCGGCGGCGGCCGGTTGGCCTTGTACTGGTCGTACATTTCGTTGCGGAAGGTATGCTCCGACGCATCGAGGATCACCGCCATGTGGGTCGGCCCGCCATCCTCCTTGGCGCCGCGGTTGAGGTCGCCGGCAAGCTTCCACAGCATCGTCGTATAGCCATAGACCGCGCCCGCCGGCTGGCCGTGGCGGTTGGTCAGCGGCGGCAGCCGGTGATAGGCGCGAAAGATGTAGCTCGACCCGTCGACGAGATACAGGTGGGGTTGAGCGTCGGCCATGAAGGCCGGGGGTTTAGCAGGTGAGCCGCGCGAGGGAAGCCGTGCTGGCCCCGCTAACCCCGGCGCCGCTGCTGAACCCGATCGCGACCATAGAAATCATCGAAATAGACGATCTGGGTGCCGCTCGGGACCGCGGTTAGATAGGTTAGATAGATCGGCATTTCGCCCGGCACCGCGACCTTTTGCTCCGGCGCATTGCCTTGTGGCTTGAGGGTCTTTCCGAAAATCCACCGCTGCAACCGTGCCGCATCCTCAAGGCGCACGCAGCCGCCGCTCTGGAGCCGCGCCGGATCGTCAATCTTCTCTTGCACCGGAGTGTCGTGGAGCCAGATGCCCTGTTTGTTGGGGAACATGAATTTCATCTTGCCCATCGAATTTGCGGGTCCGGGGTTCTGCCGCATCCGCACTTGCACCGTACCCGCGGCAACGCCTTTCCAGTCGATCGTCATCGGATCGATCCTCTGGGCGTTGTCCGACCAGTCGGAAAACACTTGATAGCCGCGGTTGGTGAAATAGGAGCGGCCTTCCTTGAGCACCTTGGGCGCAAGGTTGTGCGACGCGGTTTCGGGCGGCACATTCCAATAGGGATTGAGCGCGACGTAGCGCAGATAGGCATTCATCATCGGCGTCTGGGTCTGGGGCTTGCCAGCGACCACGCGCATCGAATCCACCACTTGGCCGTCCTCGTACATGTAGAGGCGCTGGGCGGCGGCATTGACGATGATGTAGCGGTGGCCACCGGCGGGTAGCGCCCGCGCCCGCTCCATGTTGACGCGCAACAGCCGCTCTTCATTGGCGTTATGATAAAGGCGGCTGGTCAGCGCCTGACGGAGCTTGCCATAAACCGGGTTCATCCACCCCATTTGCCCGACATATTCGGCCATTGACGGCGCCCCGGCGGCATCGACCAGGATCTGTGCCGGAGAAGGCGGTGCCGGCCTCAGCTGGGAATCGACATAAATGATCCCGACATTGGGGTCGCGGCGCGAATCGCGAACATAGGCGACCAGCGCCTGGTCGAGCATGCGCTCGGCCTGCTGCCGCGCCATCGGATTTCCGGAGGCCGCGGCGTCCACCGCTCGCGACAAGCCGCGCACATTATAGCTCTTTGGGTTCAGCCCCTCGATCTGCGCCGTTGCAAGCAGCTGGACCAGTTGTCGCGCGGCGGCGGGTGAGCCGTTGGCGAACCATGCCGGAGTCGCTGCGACGGATCGCTGGGAAGCGGTCGTCTGTACTGGCGCGGCCAGCGCCGCGGGGGCGGCGGCAATCGCCGAGCCAAGGAGAATCAGAGCCAGTCGCTTCATGGTCCACATCGCTTTCTTGAAAAAATCACGCGTGTTCAAACA
>JBDSRE010000230.1:0-3669 GCA_039929465.1 Sphingomicrobium sp.
AGGAAATTGGCGGTCAGCGGGTCGAGCTTGAGCTTGGGCGCGATTGCGGCGAACGCCCTGCCGGCCTCGGCGCGCGATACCAGCGGGCTTGCCACGAGTTCCGCAAAGTCGGCGGATTCGGCAAGCGCCAGGCCAAGCGAATCGAGGCTTCGCGACACTGCATCGATATGCTTGCCGTCGCGGGCAAGGTCGAACAGGGCCGACGCGTAGCGTCCTGCTAAGCTGGCCCGAATGCCGCCGGATGTCTCCACGCGCGAAAAGCTCCAGAACTGGAAATGTGGCCCATGAACCGAGGCGCTGCCGCGGTGTTTACCCGCACGCCCCAAGGGGTTGCGCGGCCCCTAGCAAGGGGGGGCGCGCGACGCAAGGCGAGTCAGATCGACTTGCTGTAGAAGTGGGTGAACTCGGTCGGTCGATAGCCTCCGAAGGGGCCGCAACGCTCGAAACCATGACCCAGGTAAACCCGGTTGGCGGCACCGAATAAAATGCTGTTGCCGGTTTCCAGGCTGAGGCGGGTCATGCCCGTTGCGGTTGCCTCCTCAATCAGCGCCGTGAGCAGTGCCCGGCCAACCCCCCGGCCCAAGGCGTTGGGGGCCGTGCGCATAGACTTAACCTCGCCATGGCCGGGGCCGATCTGCTTGAGCGCTGCGAGTCCAAGCAGCCGGCCGTCGCCATCGCGGAGTAAGAAGAGCCGCAGACCAGGCTCGGCCAAACGATCGGCGGGAAGGACATGGCAGGCTTCGGGCGGCGAATCCGCGCGCATTTCTGCGAAATGATGAGCGAGAAGCGCACGCACGTCGTCGCGATCATGCTCGCCTTCAGTGACAGCCCATTCGTTTTCACTTTGATCGCAAGCCATCGGATGCGCGATCTAACGGACGCACTTATGCTAGGTAAATGATGATGCGAAATATTGACCCCGTGAGCGATTGGGCAATGGACGACGATGCGTCCTGGGCTGCGTTCGAGGCTCGTGACCGAACCTGGGATGGGAGGGTAATCGGTGCGGTCACCACCACCGGTATCTATTGCAAACCGAGCTGTCCTGCTCGGCGGCCAAAGCGCGAACATGTCGTCTTTTACGCAACGGCCGAGGAGGCGCGGGGCGCGGGCTATCGGTCCTGCCTGCGCTGCCGTCCCGATGAAATATCGCGTGACCATGCCGCGGTCGAACGGGCGACAGCGCTTATCGAGCAGTCCGAGGATAGTATTTCATTGGCCGAGCTGGCGTCGTCGGTGGGCTATGCGCCGCACCATTTCCAACGGCTGTTCACCCGCGCGCTCGGCATTTCGCCGGCAGCTTACGGTCGGGCACTCAGGGCACGGCGGACAGAAAGCGAACTTAAACGCGAGCCGCGGGTGACCGACGCAATGTACAACGCCGGGCACGGCGGGCCGAGCGGATTCTATAGCGATGCAAAGGAGAGACTGGGCATGACTCCATCCGTGTGGCGCGACGGCGGGCGCGGCGAGACCATCCGCTTCGTCGTCGCCGACAGCCCGCTCGGGCCGCTTCTGATCGCCGCAACTGCAAAGGGAATATGCCGGCTGACGTTCAGCGAGGACGAGCACGCGCTTCGGGCCCGGTTTCCAAATGCGACGGTGATTGCCGACGACGGCACCATCGCATCGTGGGTCGAGGGCGCGCTGATCGCCATTACCAAGCCGCAAGCAGCGCCAGGCTTGCCGATCGACGTGCGCGGCACCGCTTTCCAGGAAAAGGTGTGGCAGGAATTGCGCAAAATCCCACTTGGACAAACGCGAAGTTATGCCGATATTGCCGCCGCTGTCGGTTCGCCCGGCGCGGTTCGCGCGGTCGGGACCGCCAATGGTTCCAATCCAGTTGCGGTGTTGGTGCCGTGCCATCGAGTCATCCGCTCCGACGGCACGCTCGGCGGCTATGGCGGCGGCCTCCCCAACAAACGCAAATTGCTCGATGCCGAGGGGGTCAGAATCGGCGACCCGGAGCTGCCGGAGCTGCCGCTGCCGCGCTAGGCGCCGCGCTCACTCATCCGAGTCGTCGTCCGGTTCGCCTGAATAAACAGCGAGCGCTCGTGCGATCGCGGTCGGATCATGGCTATTGATCGCCTCCATCACCGCCTTCGTCTTGATCGCCGAGTCACTGCCCTGGTGCGGATTATAGGCAATCGAGGAGAACGTTCGCGCGGCTTCGTCCCATTGTTTGTCGCGGATTAGCTGCTGGGTTGCGAGGAAGCGCAAATCCTTGACCTGGGGGACCAAGGCGGCGGCGTAAAGCAAGCCCTTGATCGCGCTTGGCGACGGCGCTTCCCGGAGCGCCATAAAAGTCTGGTAATAGCGCATAAGCGGCTCGGGATCGTCTGGATCGAGGCGATTGGCGCGGAGCAGAAGCGCGCGTACTTGCTTCCAGTCAGGAGCGGTCTTTGCGGCATTGGCGGTTGCAACGAGCGCGCGCGCCTTGAACAATATTGCATCGATATTGCTCGAATCGAGCGCGATCGCCCGGTCCGCGGCAGCGCCCGCAGCAGGGTAATTGCCGGCATCGAATTCGGCTTCGGCAACCGCGGTCAGCACTGCCGGCGTGGACGGGAAGCTAGCGGCAATTGCGCGGGCGTCGGCGACGACCCCGACCGCGCTCTTCGAATTGACTCCGCGATCGGAGCGGGCGCGAACGCTCATGATCGCCGCTTCGCCGGCGCTCATCGGGCGAATGGTGATGGTCCCAGCGCCGCCCGCTGGCGGGTCGATGACCAGAGTCGTGAGGCGCCGCCGGCGTTGATATTCCTTGAGGTCCTTGTCCAACTGGCCAAGGTCGCCGAACGCCGCCTCGGCCGCCGCAAGCTGGGACTGGCCTTGCTGGAGGACCTGCAGATATTTGTCGAGCTGCCCGCGGCGCGCCGGCTCGAAGGTCAGATAATGAGTCAGCAGCCATCCTCGCCCATAGAGTTCGTCCTCCTGCTGACTGGTCATCTTGCCGGCCGAGTCGCCAAGCATCACCTTGAGCGGCAGGTCGTGCCCGGTGAAGATGTCGTAGGCGCGGTGATTGGCGGGCGCGCCGAACCGCACGGATCCGTCCTTTTCGATTTTGGCGGTGCTGAAGAATTCCGCGGTTCCTTCGACCAGCCATCTAGGGATCACCGACGAGGTCGACTGGAGCTGCAAATGATGGGCATATTCGTGGAAAAAGATGATCTGCGAATTGAACTGGGCCAGATCGCTGCTCGCCCGTTCGATCTTGGGAACGAAGGCGATGGTTCCGGTTACCCTTGGCATATAAATTCCGCGGGCGTTGGAGATGCCGAGGAATTTATCGATATTGTCGAATGTGCCGAACACGTAAATTCGAACTTTGCCGCTGTCGGTCAGCGCCGGATCGCTCATTGAACGGACGCTGCGCACGCCTTGGTCGAAGATTTCCAGTCTGGTGGCAAAGTCGCGCAACACCGGCTCGCGCTCATCGGCGTAAATGACGAAGTGGCGAGTTGTGACTTCCTGCCACGCTGCCTGCGCCGGAAAAGGCAGCGCGACAATCGTCAAGGCAAGCAATTTTCCAAGGTTATGCAACATCTTGATACCTATTGAGTGCAGACGATTCGGCGGTCGGAACCTAGCACCGGTCTGGGCCAAGTCCATCGCGGCGCAATCAACTGGCGGGGTTGCGGGCCACGGGCAAAGCGGCGACAACCTTTT
>JBDSRE010000231.1:0-2663 GCA_039929465.1 Sphingomicrobium sp.
TGGTGAGCGACATTCTCTCGTGCCCGCGACGCCGGATTGCGGCGGAACATGGCGAGGAAGCGCTTCTTGCCCTTGTTGAGCGCGGCCCGCCCGGCGCCCTTGTCTTCCCAGCGATTGGATCCCACCACCAGCCGAAGCAGGTCAAGGATGTCCCCATTTTCAACCGTAAGCCGCCCGTCCATATAGGCCTCGCCGACCCCGACGCGCGGGTTGCGGGCGATGTCGAGCGCCACCTTGCGGTCGCCAAGGCGGACCTTGAGCGGTTCGCCCTGACCGTCGCCGAAGTTGCGTTCGGAACCGTCGGGCATGGCCACGATTAGCCGCCCGCCGCGGACGATCTTGCCTAATAATGTGTCGATCATCGCCATGTACAAGCTCCCGCTACCGCCACCCTGTGGCGGGTCGGGCGGCGCCGTTCAAGCGGGGATCTTGCGCTTCTTTTCGGCCGCGGTCTTGAGCTGGCCGCAGGCGGCGTCGATATCGCGCCCGCGCGGGGTCCGCACCGGCGCCGAAATCCCGCCCTCGAAGACGATATTGCTAAAGGCGCGGATGCGCTCGGGGTCCGAACATTCATAACCCGCTCCGCCCCACGGATTGAACGGGATCAGATTGACCTTTGCCGGGAGCCGGTAGTGGCGCAGCAGCCGGACCAGCTCGCGGGCATCCTCGTCGCTGTCGTTCTTGTCCTTGAGCATGACATATTCGAACGTGATCCGGCGCGCATTATTGGCGCCGGGATACGCGGCGCAGGCCTCAAGCAATTGCTCGATCCCGTATTTGCGGTTGAGCGGCACGATTTCGTCACGCACGACCTTGGTCACCGCGTGGAGCGAAACCGCGAGATTGACCCCGATCTCCTCACCCGCCCGGGCCATCATCGGCACTACCCCGCTGGTCGACAAGGTAATCCGCCGCTTGCTCAGGCCGAGCCCGTCGCCGTCCATGACGATCTTCAACGCGTCGCGAACATTATCGAAGTTATACAGCGGCTCGCCCATGCCCATCATCACGATGTTGGTCAGCATCCGGCCTTCCGGTTGGCTCGGCCATTCGCCCAGGGAATCGCGCGCAAGCATGACCTGACCGACGATTTCCGACGGTTCGAGGTTGCGTACCAGCCGCATCGTTCCGGTGTGGCAGAAGGTGCAATTGAGCGTGCAGCCGATCTGGCTCGACACGCACAACGTGCCGCGGTCGGCGTCGGGAATGAAAACCATCTCATAATCATGGCCGTCATGGGTTCGAAGCAGCCATTTGCGCGTTCCGTCGGTCGACACCTGCGCCTCGACCACTTCTGGCCGGGTGATGACGAAATGCTCGGCAAACCATGAATGCTGGGCCTTGGCGATGTCGGTCATCGCGGTAAATTCGCTGACCCCGCGATTGTAAATCCAGTGCCAGATCTGCTTGGCGCGGAGCTTGGCCTGCTTGGGTTCAAGCCCGGCCTCGGCCAGCTTCATCTGGATATCCGCCTTCGACCGACCGATCAGTTCGACCTTGCCGTCGGCGCGCGCCGCCGCGCCGCGCTTCACAGGCACGGGGTCGATTGTGCCGGGAATCGGCATCAGGGCGGTATCGGCACTCATTGCGAGCCGACTATGTAGTGGAGACGCCGGTGATTGGCCAGCTCATCGCCGCGAGCAGCGCGCAGCCGCCGCATCGATCGCGGTCGGTGCGAAATCGAGCGCATAGCGGTCGGTGAACCGACGCCCGGCCGTATCGCGCGATCGGATTCGAAGCGATTCCGCCGAACGGGCGGCGGCGATCAACGCCTGCTCCTGCGCCGATCCACCGCTCCACGCCCAACCGCCGCGAGTCACCAGCAGAAACGGCTGACGGCCGATGGTCGCGATAACGGCAGCGCCGGGGCGCGGCAGTCGGCTGAGCCGGGCGTGAAATTGCCCCCAGCGCGTGCGGTCGGTTGCGAAGGTAAACCCGGCCAGACCGCGCAGTTTACCAGTCGCAGGTCGGTCGAGCGCAAGGCTTTCGGCATCGCATTGCCCCTGATGCAAGACCGCAGCCCAATGGCCGCCGGCGGCAATCACCGACCCGTCCCGGGCCAGCGCCGGAACCGCAACCAGTGGGGCGAGTGCGATGACTAGGAGAATGTTCACGCGCATCGACACTGGCTAGCGCGCGCCCGGTCTTGACGCTACCGCGACAGCCGTTTCGCCTCCGAAATGGCGGATTTCCGGTCCAATCTTGCCCTAGCCTTCGGCTTCTGCCAAGAATGAGGCGCTCGGTGACGCGTGATTCGTCATTTGGGGGCGTATATGGTTCGAACAGTCACACTGCCGGCCGAAGCTACTTTTTCTTAGCCGCGCCGGTTCTCGATCATGGGCTATGCCGAATTGACTGGCCGAATTGCGGGCGAGCTGGCGCTGTTCGCAGGCGTCGGTTTCCTGTTCTTCGCACGATGCCGGTCCGCGTCTGTCGTACCGGATGCACTATAACATCAAGGTCCATCTCGACTATCGCCAACGGCTCGCCGGTAAGGCTGAGCCGGGGTCGGGACCGGTTGTGACCCTGGCGGCGGATTTCTAGGGCGCCGATTATTCCTTCCGGGGCGCTTGGCCCTGGGCGCCATTTGCGGCTAGTCCTCGGCCCAGCAATATGGATGTCTATCTCCCGATCGCGGGCCAGTCGGTCAACGCACCGTTCAT
>JBDSRE010000232.1:0-8465 GCA_039929465.1 Sphingomicrobium sp.
AGCAGGCGGCCGGCCTCGACGTATTCGGAGATACCCTTGGCCCACAGCAGCCGCCCGGCGAACAGGAAGGCGACCGGCTGTCCCGTCTTGCGTCGAACCGGACGCGGGACGAAATGGCCAAGATCCACGCCCGACCCAGGGAGCAGGAGGGAACGATCGGCGCTCACGATTCCACGCTCGACTAACAGCTCGCGATCATCGGGGTTCTGGAACAAGACCGTCGCCGGCGGCCGCAGCGCCAGCCGATAAAGCGCCGCGACAAGCTTCATTAGCGGTCCGCCGCGCGTGAACACCGCGCCCAGCCCACTGATATTGGCGAACGTCGGAATTCCAAGCGAGCGCGCCGCCAGCGCACCCCAAATGTTGGGCTTGGCGGTAAAACCGAGCAATGCGCCGGGCCGAACCTGTCCGAGCAACCGGCGATAGCGCAGCAGCAAACCCAAATCGGCAAAAGGCGACCGGCCGCGCGGCTGCATCGCCAGCGGATGGAAGCTTGCGCCAAGGCCCCGAACGGCCTCGGCTTGCGGCCCGTCGGGCGCGATCACTGCAACCTCGCAGCCAGCCTGCTTGAGCGCGCGGATCAGCCCGGAACGGTAATTGACGATATTCCAGGCATTGTTCGCTGCGACAGCGATCAGCGGCATCAGCCGCTCGTCAATTGAAAGCGCGGGATTTCGACGTCGAATGCGCTGCCGTCCTCGTCGACCATCCGGTAGGTCCCGCTCATTGACCCGCTCGGCGTGTCGAGCGGGCAGCCCGAGACATAGTCGAAGCTGGCATCGGGCGCGATCAGCGGCATTTCTCCGACTACCCCTTCGCCGAACACCTCATGGACATGGCCGTCGCCGTCGATGATGGTCCAGGCGCGCGACATCAGCTGCACCGCTTTGTCCGAGCCATTTTCGAGGCGCACATGATAGGACCAGAACCAGCGCTCGGACGTCGGGTCGGATTGCTCGGCGAGGTAGCTGACAGCGACTCGAACGGCGATTCCGCGGGTTATCGCCACATCGGGAAAAAGCATTGCAAGGGCGTCGACGGTCATCGATTTCACCTAGGCGAGGCGGGCCGCGCAAACAATCGTCAAAGCCCGCCGGCGCGGCGCAGGCGCTCGACCAGCCGGTCGCGCGCGCCGCCAATGATCTCGGCGCGGCCGGTGAGCAGGTCTCGCTCCAGGGACCGTCCGGTGAGCGCGAGACCCGCGCCGATTTCACCCCAGCTCGCCTCCCCGCCGTCGCCCAGAAACGGCGGCAGCACTGCTTTTTCCGAACTGCTTTCGAAATCGATGCCGAAGCCCAGTTCGGCGAGCAACAGCAACTCGTAGCGCACTAGCGCCGCGCCCCAGCCCGACGCCGCAGGCGCTGCCTCGATCGCGTCAAGCAGCCCGCCGAGCGCATCGTAGAGCATCGGATAGGGCTGGGCTTCGGGTAGGACGGTCGCGGTCAGCACCGTCGCCCACTCAATCGCCGCCGTCGGCAAAGGTTCGCTGAACAGGGGTGCGCGGCTGTGGACCAACTCGACTGTCGCTTGCGGCAGCTGCACGTCGCTCCGAGCACTATATTGTGCCTCGACCAGATTGCCGGCGATCAGCACCGGCCGCATCCGCCGACCCCGAGCGCCCCGCACATACGCCGCCTGAAGCCCGTGTTCGCGGGTCAGCATTCGAACCACCGCGCCATGCTCGCCATGGGTTCGCAAGGCGCAGAAGATGGCAGGCGCTGTGAACCTCAAATCAGCCTCGCGGGTGGAAATAGTCGTACAACTGGCGGGCCATCGCGCTGCTGATCCCAGGCGCCTTCTCGAGGTCGGCGAGCGCAGCACCCTTGACCGCTCGGGCGGTACCGAAGTGCATCAACAGCGCGCGCTTGCGGTTGGGCCCGATTCCCGGCACTTCGTCAAGCGTCGAGGTAGTAAGGCTTTTGGCGCGCTTGGCCCGGTGAGTTCCGATGGCGAAGCGATGCGCCTCGTCGCGCAGTCGCTGGAGGTAAAACAATAAAGCGGAATTGGGCGCAAAGGTTATTTCGCGTCCGCCGGGCAAGTGAAACACCTCGCGACCGGCATCGCGGTCGGGCCCTTTGGCAACCCCGACAACGGGCAAGTCGCTGACCCCCTGTTCCTCCATGATCTCGAGCACCGCGTTTAACTGGCCCTTGCCGCCGTCGATCAGGATGAGGTCGGGCCACTCGCCCTGCTCGCGATTGGGATCGTCTTTCTCGAGCCGAGCGAAGCGCCGTGTAAGCACTTCGCGCATCATCCCGAAATCATCTCCGGGGGTCATCGCGCTCTTGATGTTGAACTTGCGGTAACTGTTCTTGGCGAAGCCTTCGGGCCCGGCGACGACCATCGCGCCGGTCGCATTACTGCCCATGATATGGCTGTTGTCGTAGATTTCGATGCGGTTCGGCGGTCCGTCGAGCGCAAACGTCTCAGCCAGCTCACGCAGTAACTTCGCCTGGGTGGTGGTCTCCGCCATGCGCCGTTCAAGCGCTTCCTCGGCATTACGCGCGGCTTGCTCGACCAATTTGCGCCGAGCGCCGCGCTTCGGCCGCTCGATTTCGACCTTGCGCTCAGCACGGGTGCACAGTGCTTCAGCGACCAACGCCGCTTCGGGCAAATCGCGGTCAAGCAAGATTCGGCGCGGCGGCGGCACGTCCTCGTAAAATTGCATCAGGAAGCTGCTCAGCACCTCGGCTTCGGGGATATCGGCGACATGGGCCGGAAAGAAGCTCCGGTGGCCCCAATTCTGGCCGCCACGGATGAAGAACGCCTGGATGCAGATGTGGCCGCCCTTGCACGACAGCGCGAAGATGTCGCCGTCGCCAAGCCCTTCGGCATGGACGGTCTGCGATCCCTGAACATAGGTTAGCGCGCGCAGCCGATCGCGGTAGACTGCGGCAAGCTCGAAATCGCGCTTATCGGCGGCCTCGGCCATCTGCTTGCCGAGCCGCGCCTGGACCCCGGTCGATTTTCCGGCGAGGAACAGCTTGGCGTCGGCGACCAGCTCGGCATAGTCGGCCTCGCCAATGCGCCCCACACACGGGGCCGAGCAGCGGCGGATCTGATAGAGTAAGCAAGGGCGTTGCCGGTTGGCGAAAAAGCTGTCCGAACAGCTTCTAAGCAGAAACAGCTTCTGCAACGCATTAAGCGTGGAGGTGACCGATCCTGCGCTTGCAAACGGCCCGTAATATTGCCCCTTGGTGCGCCGCGCGCCGCGATGCTTGCGTACCTGCGGAAAGGGATGATCCTCCCGCAACAGAATGAAGGGAAAGCTTTTGTCGTCCCTCAGCAGGACGTTATAGGGGGGGCGGAAGCGTTTGATCAGCTGCGCCTCGAGCAGCAGCGCCTCGGCCTCGGTGTGGGTGGTGACAATGGTCATCCCGCGGGTCTGGCTGACCATCCGCTGGAGCCTTTTCGGCAGCTTGTCGACTTGGGTGTAGCTGTTGACCCGGTTCCTCAGCACCCGCGCCTTGCCCACATAGAGAACGTCGCCGCGGGCATCCTGCATCCGGTACACGCCGGGGCGATGCGGCAGTGTATTCAGCACGTTGCGGATCGCCTTTACGCCGGCATCGAGGTCCGGCGCGCCATCGCCGCCCGTTTCACCGCGCACCGTATAGGTCGCTTTGTCCTCATTGAAGCGCTGCGCCGCGTTTGGCAAATCGGGACGGTCGGCCTTGCTCACCGAACAGACTTAGGAAATCGCCGCCCCGGATGCGAGGCATGCCTGCCGATTTGTCGAGCGCTTCGAGCAGTTCCTGCTGCCCTTCGCCGCATTTAGCTGTCTTGCTTCCTTGCCGACTGCCGCAAGAAACGGGCAAACCATCAATCGTGACCGCCCATCCCCAGACCAGCGATTCCGTACTTCTGGTACGTCCCGCAGGTTTCGCCTTCCATCCCGAGGCGGCGCGATCAAATGCATTCGCTGACGGGCCCGGTGGCAGCGACGTTTCGGCGTTAGCGCTGGCCGAGTTCGACGCGCTTCACCAGCGGCTTCAGGATGCCGGAGTCGATTGCCTGGTGCTCGAAGACCATCCGGAACCGGCAAAGCCAGACGCGGTCTTCCCCAACAATATGGTGAGCTTTCACGGCGACGGGATGATGATCCTCTACCCGATGGCAACGGCTGCGCGTCGGCTCGAACGACGGCCTAAGGCGCTTGCGGCGCTGGTCCGCGCGAATGGCCTCGACATCCGCCGCACCGTCGATCTCAGTCCGTTCGAGGAACAAGGACACTACCTCGAAGGCACCGGCAGCCTGGTGCTCGACCGACCGGGCTGCAAGGCCTTCGCGGCGCTCGGCCCGCGTACCAATTCGACGGTAATCGCTGCGTTCGATTCGGCGACGGGCACTACCACCCACATGTTCGCCGCCGCCGACCGCTCGGGCAGGTCGATCTACCACACCAACGTCCTTCTCAGCCTCGGCAGCCGCTTCGCGATCCTGTGCGGCGAGGCGGTCGCGGCGGCCGCCCAGGCGCCGCTGATCGCGGCGATCGAGGCCGGCCGACGGAGCATCATCGACGTCACTTTCGACCAGATGGGGCAATTCGCCTGCAACGCGCTGGAGCTGAAAGCGCGCGACGGCACGCCGCTGATCGCCCTGTCCGCTTCCGCAATGGCCAGCTTCACTCCGCACCAGCAGCGCCAGCTTGAACGCTTCGGCGAATTTGTCGCGGTGCCAATCCCGGTCATCGAACAAGTCGGCGGTGGAAGCGTCCGGTGCATGATCGCCGAGGTCCATCTGCCGCGACTCAATCCAGGTTCTTGACGATATCCTCGACCATCTTCTTGGCGTCCGACAGCAGCATCATCGTGCCATCGCGATAAAATAATTCGTTATCGACCCCGGCGTAGCCCGCCCCGCCCATCGAGCGCTTGATGAACAAGGTTGTGCGCGCCTTTTCGACGTCGAGCACCGGCATACCATAAATGGGGGAAGTCTTGTCGGTCTTGGCTGCGGGGTTGGTAACGTCATTGGCGCCAATGACGAAGGCGACGTCGGCCTGGGCGAATTCGCTGTTGATATCCTCAAGCTCGAACACTTCGTCATAAGGGACATTGGCCTCGGCGAGGAGGACGTTCATGTGCCCCGGCATCCGCCCGGCGACCGGGTGGATCGCATATTTGACCTCGACCCCCTGCTTCTTGAGCATGTCGGCCATGTCGCGCAGCGCGTGCTGTGCCTGGCTTACCGCCATGCCGTAGCCGGGCACGATGATGACCTTATCGGCCTGGCTGAGCATGAACGCCGCATCCTCGGCCGAGCCGCGCTTGTAGGGGCGATCGATCGCCGATCCGCCCCCAGCGACCACCGAGTCGCCGCCAAAGCCGCCGGCGATGACGCTGATGAAGCTGCGGTTCATCGCCCGGCACATGATGTAACTGAGGATCGCGCCCGAGCTTCCGACCAAGGCCCCGGTGATGATCATCGCGCTGTTATGCAGCGTGAAGCCCATCGCTGCCGCCGCCCAGCCCGAATAACTGTTGAGCATGCTGACCACGACCGGCATGTCGGCGCCGCCGATGGGGACGATGAGCAGGAAACCGATGAGGAAGCTAAAGCCGGCAGCGGTGAAGAACACCCATGGCGACTGGTCGAAGGTGAAATAAGCGATCAACCCAAGGATTCCGGCCAAAGTCGCCAGATTGATGACATGGCGCAGCGGCAGCAGGATCGGCTTGCCGCTCATATTGCCGTTCAATTTGAGGAAGGCGATGACCGATCCGCTGAAGGTAACCGCGCCGATCGCCACGCCAAGGCCGAGTTCGACCGCGCTGAGGTCGTGAATGCCGTCGGGGCCGAGGATTCCAAACGCCGCGGGGTTGAGGAATGCCGCCGTCCCAACCAGCACCGCTGCCATTCCGACCAAACTGTGAAAGGCCGCGACGAGCTGCGGCATTGCGGTCATTTGAATCTTGCGCGCAGTGATGAGGCCGATCCCGCCCCCGAGCGCCATCGCGGCAATGATCTCGGTGATCGATGCAATCTGATGGACAGCCAACGTCGTCCCGACCGCGATTGCCATTCCAGCCATTCCGAGGCGGTTGCCGCGGCGGCTGCTCACCGGGCTCGACAGCCCGCGAAGCGCGAGGATGAAGCATATTCCCGCGATCAAATAGGCGATTAGCACCCATGCCGGGACGGCGTGCGCTGCCTCAACCATCCTTACGCTCTTTCTTCTTGTACATTGCGAGCATTCGCTGGGTGACCGCGAAACCCCCGAAGATGTTGACGCTTGCAAGCGTCACCGCGGTCAGGCCGAGCCACTTGGCGGTCGGGCTCCCGGCGGCGGCGGCGGCAATCAGCGCTCCGACGATGATTACGGAGGAAATGGCGTTGGTCACCGCCATCAGCGGAGTGTGCAATGCGGGGGTTACCGACCACACCACGAAATAGCCGACGAAGCAGGCGAGCACGAAAATCGACAGGATTGAAATGAAGTCCATGGGTGCTCCGCTTGTTGCCGGCTCGCGAAGCGCGTTGTGCCGCCGATGCCGCACGCTGTCGAGGGGCGCATTTTTAAGTCGCACACCGAAACGAGGTTTCCAATTTCCTAACCTTTCGCTGCCAATGCGGAACGGACGTAGTTGAAAGGACCAGCGCCAAAGTGCCCAAGCGCGCGACATCTGCCCCCGAACCGACGCCATGGAAGCTGCTTCTATGGACTGCAGTCGCGGGCATCATCTTCGGCCTCATCGGTTTCGGTGAGATTGCCGAGAACTGGCTGCGCGTTGCCCGCAACAATTTTCACAAGCATCCCGCAAGCGGCGACATCGTCATCATCGGAATCGACGACAAATCGCTCCGCGAAGTCAGCAATTGGCCTTGGGCCCGGCGGAAGGACGCGCAGTTGATCGACCGCGTGAGCGTGGCCGGGCCGAAAAAAATCCTGTTCGATATCAATCTTTCCTTCCCCTCAAATGCGGTCGATGACGATATCCTGGCGGAATCGCTGAAGCGGGCCGGCAATGTCTCGCTGTTCACCCGCTCGACCAGAGGTTCGACAGGCAGAACACTTGTTCGTGCTGAAAGCGGGCCGATCCCTAAATTCAGCCGACATGCCAAGATGGCGCTGGCAAGTTACCGCTATAATTATCAGAGTGCGGTCTGGCGCATCCCCTACGGCACGATGATCGAGGGGCAGAAGATCCGGTCTTTCGCGGCGACCCTTGCCGACGCTGATGGCCCCGCCGATGCCACATTCCCGGTCGATTATTCGACCGACGTCCGCACCATTCCGATTTATTCCGCGGTCGACGTCCTGTCCGGTCGCATTCCCACATCGAAATTGGCGGGAAAGAATGTGATCATCGGCACCGCCGCCGATGTGCTCAACGACAATTTTTTCATTCCCGGCCATGGGCGCGCGTTCGGCGCTCAGGTTCACGCGCTCGGCGGCGAGACGCTCATGCAAGGCGATCCCACCGATGTCCCGTGGTGGCTACCAGCCTTGCTTGCGTTCGGCGCCGCGGTATTCGCCATGACGCGCAAGCAGCCGCAGTGGCGGTACGCCTGCCTTGGCGCAGCGATCGCCGTATTGCTGGTGGTCCCGCTATTTTTTGAAGCACGGCTGATATTCGTCGATGTGACCCCAAGCCTGTTCATCCTTGCCGTCACGCTCGGCGCGCTGGCGTGGCGCCAATCGAAACAGCGTGGACTGGTCAACCCCGTATCGAACCTTCCCAACCTCAATGCCCTCCAGGCGTATGGGCCCGGTCGCAAGAAGGCGATCGTCGCCGCTCGTCTGCTCAATTATGAAGAAGCGCTTGCGACCCTCCCGCCGAGCAGCGAGCGAAAACTCGTCGAACAAATCGTCTCGCGCCTTGCGGTCGGCATGAACAACCGTACCATCTACCAGGGCGACGGAGGTATTTTCGCCTGGTTCGCAGACCCTCGCGATCCGTTCGGCAACCATCTCGAGGCGCTCCACGCCTTGTTTCGCAATCCCGCGCGCCTAGGTAAATTCTCGGTCGATCTGTCGGTCAGCTTCGGGGTCGAAGTAGGGAGCGGCCGGTCGCTGTCGAGCCGCCTGGCGAGCGCTCTCGTCGCTGCCGACGAGGCTGCAAGCCACGGCCTCAAGTGGCGCCACCACGATCCCGAAACGCTCCAGGACGCTACGTGGCGACTGTCGATGCTGAGCCAGCTCGACCAGGCGATCGACAAGGGCGAGGTATGGGTCGCCTACCAGCCCAAACTCGATCTGGCGACCAAGCGCATTGTCGGGGCCGAAGCATTGGCCCGCTGGACCCATCCCGAGAAGGGCCCGATCGCGGCAAGCGAATTCGTTGCCGCAGCCGAACAGCACAATCGCATCGGTAAACTCACCGACTTCGTCCTTGAGCAAGCGGTCGGGACCGCCGCCCGGCTCAACCGCAGTAACGGCGATTTCGGAATCGCGGTTAACATGTCGGCCTCGCTGATGAGCGATAAGGGATTCGTCCTGCGGCTGTCCGCACTGCTTGCCC
>JBDSRE010000233.1:0-2677 GCA_039929465.1 Sphingomicrobium sp.
GCGTCGGGCGAAAAGGATCTTTCGGCGGAATAAGGAACGTCGCGGTTGGCGGCGGCGTTGGCATAGAGAGACCTTTAAAGGAGACTCCGATGCCGCTAGCCAACCTCGCCCTCGTCCTTGTTACCGACGGCCGCAAGACCCTGTTCTTCCGCAACCATGGCGACGCCAACCAGATCGACCTGCGCACCGAGGCGCATGACGAGCGCGCCGACGTCAAGGACAGCGAGATGAAGACCGACACCCCGGGCACCAACCAGCAATCGGCGGGCTATGGCCGCTCGACGTACGAGGAAACCGACTTTCATCAGCTCGAGGAAGATCGCTGGGCCAAGCAGGCGGCGGAGGAGGTCAACAAGCGCGCCCTCACCAATGATTTTGAGGCGCTCGCAATCATCGCCCCGCCCAAGACCTTGGGCGAACTGCGCAAGCAGCTCCACAAGGAAGCCGCCCGCCGCGTGGTGTGCGAAATCCCCAAGGAAATGACCGGCCACACCATTGCCGACATCGAGAAATTGATCGTCAGCGTGACCAGGGCCGAGGAACCGGCGGAGGTTTAGAGGTCCGTCATTCCGGTCGGTGGCAAACAGCCTCGATGTTCATTCCGTCGGGGTCAAGCACGAACGCGCCGTAGTAATCCGGGTGATATTGCGGCCTCAGGCCCGGGGAGCCATTGTCGCGGCCGCCGGCGGCGAGTGCCGCCTGGTAGAAGGCGTCGACCTCGGCGCGTGTGTTCGCGGCGAAGGCGATGTGACTCCCCTCGCCCACCTTGTCATTGTCGCCGAACCAGAAATAGGGCTTGCCGTCCGAGCCGAAGCCGTGCCCCGTCCCTCCCGACGCGGTCTGCTCGGGAGTCACCGACATGATCAGGGTGATTCCGAGCGGCGCCAGCGCCGCCTCGTAGAACGTACGGGAGCGCTCAGCATCCGCCACCGCAAAGCCGATATGGTCGATCATGCCCTTCCTCCTTTGCTCGCGCGCGACTAACGAACATCCGATGCACCAGATTCACGTCATCGGCGGTGGTCTAGCCGGATCGGAAGCGGCGTGGCAATTGGCCGAGGCGGGCTTGCCCGTTCTCCTGAGCGAGATGCGCGGGGGCGGCGACATGACGCCGGCGCACGAATCTGACCGGCTGGCCGAAATGGTCTGCTCGAACAGCTTCCGCTCGGACGATGCCGAGAATAACGCCGTCGGCCTGCTCCACCAGGAGATGCGCACGCTCGGCTCGCTGGTGCTGTCCGCCGCCGACCAACACCGAGTTCCCGCAGGCTCCGCCCTGGCGGTCGATCGCGAGGCATTCGCCGCCGAAGTGACGTCGCGGATTGCCGCCCATCCCAATATCGAGGTGGTGCGCGAGCGGGTCGACGCGCTCCCCGCCGCCGGATCAACCATCATCGCCACCGGCCCGCTTACCGCGCCCGGCCTCGCGCAATCGATCGCCGCCGCAACCGGATCCGACGCGCTGGCCTTCTTCGACGCGATCGCGCCGATCATCCACCGCGACAGCGTCGACATGGACATCTGCTGGATGGCGGCCAGATGGGACAAGGGCGGGAAAGACTACATCAATTGCCCGATGAACAAGCCTCAGTATGACGCCTTAGTCGCCGCGCTGAACGATGGCGAAAAGACCGAATTCAAGGATTGGGAGAAGGACACGCCTTATTTCGAGGGCTGCATGCCGATCGAAGTGATGGCGAGCCGCGGGGTCGAGACCTTGCGCTATGGCCCGATGAAGGGCGTCGGCCTCGACGATCCCAAAACCGGGCGCTGGCCCTATGCGGTCGTCCAGCTGCGGCAGGACAATGCGCTCGGCACCTTGTGGAACATGGTCGGCTTCCAGACCAAGCTCAAACATGGCGAGCAGGTACGGATTTTCCGGACCATCCCGGGGCTCGAAAATGCCGAATTCGCGCGGCTCGGCGGGATCCACCGCAACAGCTTCATCCGCTCGCCCGAACTGCTCGACAGCGAATTGCGCTTGAAGTCGCTCCCCCACATTCGCTTCGCCGGGCAGATTACCGGCTGCGAAGGATATATCGAATCGGCCGCGATCGGGATGCTCGCCGCCAAGTTCGCCGCAGCCGAGGCCCAAGGCCACACCCTCCCCGCGCCGCCACCCGAGACCGCGCTCGGCGCCTTGCTGGCGCACATCACCGGCGGGGCGGAGGCCGAGACCTATCAGCCGATGAACATCAACTTCGGCCTGATGCCGCCGCTGGACGGCCCCAAATCGAAGAAGGCCGACCGCAAGAAACTCTATACCAACCGCGCCCGCGACGCGCTTGCCGGGTGGGTCGCGGCGAGCGAATTGCAGCCCGCCTGACCGGTCGCTCGATCCGCGATTAGGTGTTTGCGCAAAATGCGCCTATAGAGTCCGGGCTAGTCGTCGCAAATCGATGGTCTTCAGGCGCTTTGCGGCCCTCATTCCTTCCCTTCGCTACTTCTTAGCTCCAGGCCCCGATTGTCGGGTCCAAGAGAAGGAATATCACTATGCCTATCGGCACCGTAAAATTTTTCAATGAGTCCAAGGGCTATGGTTTCATCGCGCCGGAAGGCGGCGGAAACGACGCTTTCGTGCACATTTCGGCCGTTGAACGCGCCGGCATGTCGACGCTCAACCAGGACCAGCGCGTTTCGTACGAGCTGGAAGAGGACAAGCGCGGCAAGATGAGCG
>JBDSRE010000234.1:0-4332 GCA_039929465.1 Sphingomicrobium sp.
TACCGCGACCCGCGCTCGGACATGCCGGTAACCCAGTTCGACATGAAATATGTCGAGGCGGCGGGGCTGGTGAAGTTCGACTTCCTCGGATTGAAAACGCTGTCGGTGTTGAAGGAAGGGCAGCGACTGCTGGCCGAGCAGGGCATCGCGATCGATTTCGAAACCCTTGCGTGGGACGATCAGGCGGTGTTCGACCTGCTCCAGCGCGGGGACACGGTCGGGGTCTTCCAACTCGAATCCGAAGGCATGCGGCGCACGCTTGCGGGGGTGAAACCGACCGGCTTCGAAGACATCATCGCGCTGGTCTCGCTCTATCGCCCCGGACCGATGGACAATATCCCGCTGTTCGGCAACCGCAAGAACGGCCGGGCGCCGATTGCGTACCCGCATCCGCTGCTCGAAGGCGTGCTCGGCGAAACCTACGGCATCTTCGTCTATCAGGAGCAAGTGATGGAGGCGGCTCGGGTGCTCGCCGGCTACAGCCTTGGCGAGGCCGATCTGCTTCGGCGCGCGATGGGCAAGAAGATTCAGTCGGAAATGACCGCCCAAAGGTCGCGCTTCATTGATGGCGCTTCAGCCCAAGACATTGCATCGTCCAAGGCCAATGAACTGTTCGACTTGATCGACAAGTTCGCCGGCTATGGCTTCAACAAGAGTCACGCCGCGGGATATGCGCTGATCGCCTATCACACCGCCTGGCTGAAGGTTCATCACCGGCCCGAATTCACCGCCGCTTCGATGAGTTTTGATCTTGCCCAGACCGACAAGCTCGCCTTGTTCGTCGAGGACATGCGCCGCGGCGGAATCGACTGCCTCGGCCCCGACATCAACCACAGCCACGCCCGCTTCACCGTTGAGGACGGCGCGGTGCGCTATGCCTTGGGCGCGCTCAAGGGGGTAGGCGACAAGGCGATGGAGTCGGTCGTTAGCGAGCGCGAACGGGGCGGTGAATTCTCAAGCCTCGAAGACTTTGCAAGCCGGATCGATCCGCGCTGCCTCAACCGCCGCCAAGTCGAAAGCCTGGCCGAAGCCGGTGCGTTCGACGCGCTCGACCCTGACCGGGCAGCGGTGTTCGCGGGCGCCGAGTTGATCCTCGCCCACGCCACTTCAGCGCACGACCAGAAAACGACCGGCCAGGAGGCACTGTTCGGCGGGGCTGGTGGCGATATGGCGCCGATCCGCTTGCCCAGAGATGCGCAATGGACCTTGGCCCAGCGTATGGCCGCCGAGCGCGACGCTTTCGGCTATTATTTTTCCACCCACCCGGTCGAGGCCCACCGCCATCTGCTCGCCGCTCACAAGGTGCGAACCTATGCCGAGATCGGCGCGATTCGGGTCGGAGAGGGGGAGCGGGTCGGGGCAAACATGGCGGCGCTGGTCGAGGGGGTGAACTGGCGCACCTCGGCGCGGGGGCGCCGCTACATGATGGCCAACCTCTCCGACAGCAGCGGGCAGTTCGTTGCGACTGCGTTCGAGGATGATGCGACGGCGGCGCTCGAAGCGGCGGCGCGCGACGGTGGCTGCGGGTTGCTAACGGTCGAACTCGACCGCCGCGCCGGGGACGAGCTGCCGCGGGTCTCGGTCAAGCGCTTCCAGCCGCTCGCTGGACTGGCCAAACGCAGCCGTCTGCAAATGGTCATTCAAATCGTCGACGAGACTCTGGTGGCGCGGATCGCTGCCGAGCTTGCTGGAGCCAAAGGCGGGAATGGGCTGGTGCGGCTGGTTGTCCGCATTACGACGGGCGGCGAAGCCAGCCTGGTCGCGGGTCGCGACTTCACCCTCGATGCCGAACTTGCCGCCAGGATCGAGCGCATCGCAGGGGAGGGCAGCGTCGACCTGACCGCGCGCAGGAACCGGCGCGGCTGGCGCTGGTCGGCTAAGCCTCGTTTTGCGGCGGGAGAGGGGGAGGCGTCGGGGGCGGCTCCGCAAGGGGTTCCTCAGCGCTGTCCACCACCGGTGCGTCCACCACCGGTGGGTCCGCCAAGGCATCGGGATTGAGCGCCGGGTCGTCGACCGTTTCTTCGGGCAGCGGCGGGCTGGCGGTTTCATATTCCTCGCCGGGGAGCGGACGAGGCTTTTTCGCGGTCGCCGGCGGCGCCTTGTTCACCGGCGCGGCAAGGCCCTTGTAGATGCAGGCGTCAAGGGCGTCGCGGCCAACTGTGCCGATGCGGGCGATGATGGTATTGCCATAGCGGCGGGTAAAGCCCTCGGGAGCGACCGCGCCGCGTTTCTTGGGCAGCGGCAGAACCGCTGCGATCCGAGCGGCTTCACCCGCGCTCATCGCACTCGAATCATGGCCGAAATAGCGCAGCGATCCGGCATTGACTCCATAAGTGCCAAGCCCGGTTTCGGCGCTGTTAAGATAGACCTCCATGATTCGGCGCTTGCCCCACAGATTTTCGATGAGGAATGTAAACCAGGCCTCGGCACCCTTGCGGACGTAGCCGCCCCCATTCCACAGGAACGTTGTCTTGGCAGTCTGCTGGCTGATCGTCGAACCGCCTCGGATGCGTCCACCGCTGGCATTTCTTTTCATCGCATCTTCAATGGCTTCGAAGTCGAACCCGTTATGCTTACAGAACTTGCCGTCTTCGGCCGCGATCGCTGCGCGGACCATGTCGCGGTCGATCTCGCCAATCGGCATCCAGTCGCGCACCGCGCCGCGCCCGGCAATCTGGTCGGCGACCATGGTCGCGGTCGTCGGTGGGTTGATGAAGCGATAGGCGAGCACCCACAACACCGAGACGACCAGAAATGCGACCAGAAGCTTGATGAGAAATCGGACTAGTCGGCCCAGAAATGAGCGCTTGGGCTTGGCGCGGCGGTAAGCCGGGATGGTTGAGGAACGTCTGGACATCGCGGCGCTCTAGCGACCCTTGGCGGACGGTGACAGGATTTCAATTGTCGCCATATAGCGTTCGGGGTCGATCGCGACATCGTCCTCACCGATGAGGTCGAATGGGTTTTCCAGGTCGTCCTGGATATTCGACAGCCCCGTCAGGATCAGCGCGAACAAGATCGGCATGATGAAAAACAGCCCGGGCAGGAATTCCTCGGCAAGATAGGCGAAATAGGGGCCGTACAGGATCGGAAGAAGGAGGATGAAAAAGTCGCTGAAGGCGCGGAGCGTGCGCGGCGTGCGGTACTTGTGGATATGCTTGATTGTCTCGAAGGCAGTCATCATCCGGGTCAGATACTGGTTGAGGCGCGAACATTCGGTTGCCGATAGTCCGGCATCGCGCATCGCCTCATTGCCCAACGACAATTGTGAAAAGGCATTGAGGACCGCCGCCTCATGCACATCGCGCTCATCCAGCGAGCTGGTCACCATCGTTTTACAGGCGTTGAACAACGCGCCGAGTGCATCGCGAAACTGGGAGTCGCGGGCTGCGTCCGTCCCAATCCAGTCGCGCGACGCCAGGACCAACGCCCGGCCATTGGCTTTCAGAGCGCCATATTCCTCCAGCGCTTTCTCGCGTCGATTGTAGGCGGTGCTGATCGAGAACACGAGCGGGAAGACAATCGCCGTTGCGATCAGCGTGAGGGGGAAATCGGCCTTGATCCCGGATCGCAGGCACAGCCAGGTGGCGAGTACTGCAAGCGCGCTGATCAGCACGCTTTTGAGGTTCACTACCCGAAGCACTCCCGACAGATAGCCTTGCACGATCCGTTGCGCCCCTCGTTAACGGCCCCGGCTCATGATTAGCCAAAAGCGTCGCCGGCGAAAAGCCGCCTGTCCTTGCCGCAACGCAGCATCGCATTTACATCGGCCTCCATGCGCTCAACCAACGACATCCGCCGCTCATTCCTCGACTATTTCGAGAAGGCCAGTCACGCGCGGGTGTCGTCGGCGTCGCTGGTGCCGCACAACGACCCGACGTTGATGTTCGTCAACGCCGGGATGGTGCCCTTCAAAAACGTCTTCACCGGGCTTGAGACGCGGCCATACAAGGCCGCGGTAAGCAGCCAGAAGTGCGTCCGCGCTGGGGGCAAGCACAACGACCTCGACAATGTCGGTTACACCGCGCGCCACCACACGTTCTTCGAGATGCTCGGCAATTTCTCGTTCGGCGGTTATTTCAAGGAGCAGGCGATTACGTTCGCCTGGAACCTGCTGACCGAAGAGTGGGGCATTCCCGCCGAACGCTTAAGGGTCACCGTCTATCACACCGACGACCAGGCCTTTGACCTGTGGAAGAGCATCGCCGGCCTCCCCGACGAGCGAATCATCCGAATCGCGACCAAGGACAATTTCTGGGCGATGGGGCCCGATGGGCCGTGCGGGCCATGTTCGGAGATTTTCTACGACCATGGCGAGCACCTGGCCGGCGG
>JBDSRE010000235.1:0-5553 GCA_039929465.1 Sphingomicrobium sp.
CATGCAACTCCCCCTGTGCGTCGCCCCGGCCGGATGCGTGGGGTTGGCAAGGGCGAGGGACATGGCGGGTGATTTCCGCCAAGGCGCCGCTCCTTTATGAACCGCACCGGCGTTAGTCAACCGGGCGAGGCCCCTTTCCGCACCCTTTCCCGGCGTCAGCTTGAGTGCCATATCAAGGCGATGCGCACCCTGCTTCTCGCTGCCGCTCTCGGCCTTAGCGCCATCGCCGCCCCCGCCCAGCCCGGAGCGAAGGCCGGTGCGCTCAAGTTCCACAACAGCCTTCTCGAATGGGACGTCTCTTGGCCGGCCGAGGTCAGCGCGATTCCGGCATTGCTCGCTTCGATCCGAGGCCCCGCGCTCAAGGCCAAACGCGACCTGCTCAAGACCGCCGCCGCTGATCGGTTGGATCGCAAGAAGCAGGGCTTTCCGTTTTTCGCATATTCGAGCTCGAGCGAGGTTGCGCTGGCCGGCGACAGCGGGCGTCTGCTCAGCCTTACGGAGGACGTGTCGGAATTTACCGGCGGGGCTCACCCTAATAGCGGGATGCTCGCCATCCTGTGGGACCGGACATTGAAGAACATGGTCACGGTCGACAGCCTGTTCGCTGGCGGCGCTTCCACGCTCCAGACGCTGCTCCGCAAGAATTATTGCGCGGCGCTTACTAAGGAGCGCAACAAACGTCGCGGACCCGATGGAGCGGTGGAGGGGGCGCATGATCCGTTCAATCAGTGTCCCAAATTCAGTGACCTGACGCTGATCCCCGAAGGCCAGGCGAGCAGGCCTTTTGCTATGCTATCGCTCCACGCCGACCCCTATGTCGCGGGGCCTTATGTCGAAGGCGAATACGATGTCGACCTGCCGGTTACGGCGGCGCTTGTTGCTGCGCTCAAGCCGCAATATCGCGCCAGTTTCGCGCCAGCCCGCTAGCGGCAATATTCCGGCACCGGCGCCGGTTGCGCGGGGCCTCGGCGCTGCCATTGGCCGTCGGCGAGCATATAGGACTGACCAACCCCGATCCGTGCAAGCAATTGGCAGCCGGCGGTAATCCCGACTTCCTGCGGTGACACCCCGCGGCTGGTGGCGAAGCGACTGTAGAGCGTCCGGCGGCGGATATTGAGCGTTGCGACTTGGCTCCGGACCACAGCGGATGGCTCCAAGGCAAAGCCCATGTAACCGTCGAAGCGCTCGCCCACCATGCCCTCGGCGCGAGCCAAATCGATCGCCTCAGTTTGGGCGGAAGCAGCCGAGCCCAGCGCCATCGCACCGAAAGCAAGAAATCCGATCCTGATCATTGCGGCGGCTTCTTCGGGAAGGTTTCGGGGTTCTGGTTGATCAATTGCTCAACATCGCGTTGCAGACGCACCAGCACTTCCTGCTTGATCGTGACGTTGAGATTGATGTCGATCGGCTTGTCCGGCGCGTTGACCGAAACGCAGCCGCCGAGCGCTGGTGCAAGCAGCGCCGCGGCGAACAGTCCCGGGCGGGTGATCCTGTGGGTCATAGGCCTCATCTTTCCTTGGTAGCTGGCGGTTTCGGGGTTGCACCGACCTTCTGGTCGACCGGTGTCTGGGTCTGGCTGTTCTGTTGCTCGACCCGACGGATTTCAGTGGTAATCCCGGGGATGTCATCGAGCGGGCGCGAGAGCACGTCGCGGATCAGCGAGCGCGGGTCGTTGAACGACTTGGCGGTTGCGATCAGCGCTCGGAACGGGGCGTTGATGGTGACGTTGAGCCGGATCGGGATTTTCTTGAGCAGGCCACGGATGATTTTCTGCGTCCCAGTCTGGCCAAGCGCCACCCCGTCGATCGCAAGCCTGGTAGTGAATTCGCCGGCGAGCTCGCCATCGAGCCGCATGATCATGGTCCGGAAGCGAAGGTCGCGCAGCGCGTTGAAGGCAATATTGCCCATCGTCCCCAAATTGGCCTTGTTGACCACACCATTGTAGGCCAGCGAGCCGCCTCCGGGACGCGAATCGAGGCGCCCGCCGACGATCCGCCCGCCGCTTTCATCGAAGATCATGGGCAGGAAGCCGTCGAAAATACCGGATGCGTCGAGCGACTTGAAACCCATGGTCGAAACGAAGGTGTGAGCGTCGAGACCGATGACTTCGAACGTCAGGCGCTTGGCGGTAGGTCGGTTGAAATTGAGGATCGTCTCGTGGAGCACGAGCCGGCCGCCCATGAAGGGCCATTCGCCGCGCTCGACCTTGATCAATTGGCCGGGCAGCAACTGATAATGGATGGTGCCATCGCCGACTAGGATACCGGGGTTGATCGAATCGATCGCGAGCGTCTGGCCGGGCGCGGTGGTCAGTCGGAGCAAATCGTTGAAATGGATCGTTCCAGTAATTCCGGTTACCGGTCCGAAGGGTGCTGCGAGGTCCAGGCCGGCGGTCGAGAAATCGCCGCTGGAAGCAACTTTCCCGCTCTTGTTCCAGTCAATCCGCCCGCGCCCGGTGACCGTGCCGTTAACAAGCGCGACCACTCCGCGGCTTAGACGGGTAAGATCATCGGGCTGGAGCCCGGGTCCGAACTTGAGGCCAGCGACGTCGAGATTGGCGTGGCCGGTGCCACTCGCCAGGAGATGCTCAAGATCGACTTCCATGACCTTCAGGCCCGAACCCGGCTGCCGGATCGAGCCATTGGCGCGGACGAAATCGCCGGCGATGGTCACATGGAGATCGTCGCTGACGAGCGGATAGAAACGCGGGTCGGGGAAACGGTCGGACACGAGCGCCCGCGTGTCGAGGGTCAAGTCGCCGTGATAGAGCCGCCACTTGCCCGCCGCCTCACTGAGCAGCAGCGGGACATTGCCGATCACTCCATCGCCGCCGGTGAAGGAGCCGTTGATCCCGCTACCCGCGAAATTGCCGTCGAGGCGCGTGGCATTGAACAAGATCGGCGCGGCGCTCTTGCCGAGTCGCGCGCGCATCTTATCGAGCGCGAACCTGTCGCCTGCAAAGCGCCCCGCCGCGGCGTTGAGATGGAAGGGCGATCTACCTAACCGGCCGTCGAGCTCGGTGGCGCCGATGCGGGCGCCGGTGGTGACCGGGCCGCGTCCATTCTTGGCGATGATCGCCCTGCCGGTGGGGCAGATCGGCAACCGCGCGCGATTGAGAGAAACAGCGCCGATCTGCGCGAAATCGAAGCTAACGGTGGTGCAGGCGGTGCCGAAAGCAAATCCGCCTCCACGCCCGATCCGGCCCTCGATCGGCAATCGCAGCGCGCTTACCCGGCCTTTGGGGAACGGTCCGTCGAGCTGGGCCACGGTGCTTACCCGGGTCGATCCGTCCGCCCCACCGGCGAAGCGGATTGGCGCAAGCATCAGCCGCGACCCACGCACAGCGTAGGGCGCGAAAGTAGCGATTCCACTGAGCGGCGCTCCGGGACCAGGCTGGCTGAGTTCAACCTTGCCCTGCGGCAGGCCACCACCAGCCATGTTGATCGTCCCGTCAATTCGAAGCCGTGCCTCGGGCCAGTAATAGGTAACACCAGTGCCGCCTGAAATGTGCGCTCGGGCGCCACTGGGGCCGAGAATATTGGCGTCGTCGATCCGCGCCCCGCCGCCGCCAGGGAAATTGACCACCCGAATGTCGCCGGCGATATCGAAACGGTGCGATGTGCGTCGGATCGCATCGCCGATTGCGGTCGCCACTGGGCCGATGGGGGTCTTGGCGGCTGCGGCGAGCGGCCCCGACACGCCCGCAAGCATGGCATCGTCGAGCGTCGCGCTATCGGCCGCGAATTGCCCGACCACCGCAAGCTTGCCGCTTGCTATGCCAAGGCCGTAGCGCGCGTCGAGGCGGGTGCGGTCGGCGTGGATCGTCGCCAGACGCGACCGCTGCGCAGCCAATTTGACCCGCCCGCGAACATCCTTGAGCGGCCCTTTGTAGGTGAGGTCACCGACAATCGAGGCCAAGCCGTTAGCGCCCGCAACGAGCGTCGCGATCGCCATCCGCCCAGACCCATCGACGCTAGTGAAGCTTTCGTTGAAACTGGCCTTGGAGTCGAACCGTGGCTGGTTGACGATAAATTTGCTCGCCGGACATTTGAAGCTGGCGAAGCTGACCGGACCGTCGACGTGCGGGCGCCGCGCGATTACCGACAAAGCGACAGTAGCGCGCAGATCGTCGGCGGCGCATTTGCCCGGGTCGATATGCGGGCTAACCACGACTGCCCGGCCCTTGAACCCGCCGGTCAATTGGCCCGACCCATCGAGCGCGATCCCAACCGGTCCGAACGGAGTCCGAAGAGCGATACTGGAATCGGCGATATCGACCGCGAAATCGGGCAGCTTGAACGGTTTGTTCGACGGCGGTGGAAGCAATTTGTCGAGCTGTCCCCAATGCACCTTACCACCGACCAATCGTCCACGCAGTCGAACACCGCGCGCGACGATGCGATATACCTCGAAGCTTCCGGTCCAGGTCAGCCGGGTCTGGATTTCAGCTTGGTGCGCAATGAGGTCGGGATGCCTTGGGTGGCCGATGACGAGGTTGCTGACTTTCTGCGAGCGGAAGCCGACTCGGTCGAGACGGTAGGTCGCCTCAACGCCGCGTTGGTCGAGTTCATTCTGGACAAAATGGGTGGCGAGCGACCGGCGCTGGATCCACACCAGGGCAATGACCAGTACCAGGACAAGCAGCGCGATCACCGCGCCTACGCGAGCGAACCGCGCCCAGGACATGCTGCGCGCGGCGACCGCTTCACCCGCCCCCGCCGGCCCATCGCGTCCTTGATCACTCCGCCGCACAGCCATTGGTATCTTCAAACCCTCTCCGCGCGCCACCGTTCCAGCAGCGCATCGATCCGTTGCATGCTCTTCACACGCCAATGGTTCTATGGTCTAGTAATGCTTGCTCGGAGATGTCGCGAAAGGGGGGCGTGAACCGGCATGCTCTCGACAAGGATGAGAAGACTGGCTCGGGCGGCCATCGCGCCCGGCTGCGCACACGCCTGCTCGACGCCGGCCCTGGCGGGTTCCACGATTATGAGCTGGTCGAATATCTCCTCACCCTGACCATTCCGCGGGTTGATACCAAGCCGCTGGCCAAACGCTTGCTGCTCAGTTTCGGTGGAATCGGTCCGTTGCTCTCGGCAAGCCCCGAAACTCTCGCTCGCGAAGGCCTGAGCGAGGCCAGCGTCGCCGCGCTCAAAATCGCCCAGGCAAGCGCGCTACGCCTGCTCGAGGCGCAGATCGAGGAGCGGCCGGTGCTGTCGAGTTGGGACGCACTCGGCGATTATCTCCACGCGGCAATGGCCCATTCGCGGGTGGAGCAAGTGCGGATCCTGTTTCTCAACGCCAAGATCAAGCTCATCGCCAACGAGGCGCTGTGGCAAGGAAGCGTCGATGAAGCTTCGGTCCATGTCCGCGAAGTGATCGCCCGAGCAATCGCGCTTGGCGCGACCGCGCTGATCATCGTCCACAATCACCCTAGCGGCGATCCAACGCCGTCAAGCCAGGACATCCGCCTCACCCGCGACCTGGTCGAGGCCGGGCGGCACATGAAGGTCGCGGTCCACGACCATGTGATTGTGGGGGCGAACGGGCGCA
>JBDSRE010000236.1:0-3282 GCA_039929465.1 Sphingomicrobium sp.
CGACATTCTGGCACTGACCTTCGCCGTGACCTACTGGGACCAACTCGGCTGGAAAGACACCTTTGCCAAACCCGCCTTTACCGACCGCCAGCGCGATTATGCCCGCGGTGCCGGGCGTGGCGGGGTCGCGACTCCGCAGACGATCATCAACGGCAAGGTGGTCACCAACGGCGGCAACCGGCCGCAGCTCATCGCCGCAATCCGTGCCGGCGACCGCGGGAAGACCGGCCCGAGCATCACGGTTGCTGGCGACAAGGTCAGCATTGGGCGCGGCGCCGCCAAGGAGCCAGCGACGATCTGGCTGGTGCAATATGACTCGCGCTTACTGAGCGTGCCGATCCGTTCCGGCGAGAATGGCGGGCGCACGCTGACCCACCGCAACGTCGTGCGATCGCTTGCGCGAATTGGAAAGTGGGACGGAGCACCGATCACTGTAAACGCGTCGGCACCCGGCGATTCGAACTGGCGCTCGGCCATCTTGGTTCAGGAAGGCACCGGCGGACAGATCGTGGCTGCGGCCAGGATTTAGGGAGGGCCGAACCGGCGCTTCGCCTGCGGCACATAAAAGTAAACCCCGGCAACCGAAGCTGCCGGGGTTCCATGTTCCTCTTCCCGAAGGATTTGGAACACACGGCTTAGATATATGACACAACCGATTGTTCCAGCAAAATCATCACAGGCGCCCGTATTTTTCGTGGGTCGAGCTGTGGAAAAGCTGTGGAGGAACTTGGGGAGAATCATTGGGAGACGGTGGGCGGGTGGTGCCGGATGCAGGAGTCGAACCCGCGACCTTCGGTTTACAAAACCGCTGCTCTACCAACTGAGCTAATCCGGCGAACCGCGGCTGTCCTCTATCGTTAAGTAACGCCGAAGGTCCAGCCTTCGTTGCGCGCGATGGTTGGAGTGAGACCGCTCGGTTCAAAAGCCTCGGGCTCGGAGTTTGCGAATTGGCGCATCCCTGCTGCGGTAATCAGCGCGTCGGTTTGGTGGTCGTCGGGCTCGAACCTGAGCCTGCTGGGCGGGCTTCCCAACGCCTTCAGTGCGCGGTTGAGCTCGACTCGGCTACGCACTTTCGCACCGCTCATTCCGGCGCGACGGATGTAAATGCGGGTGTAGATCTCGACCACCGCACTTGCGCCCACGATTAGCGGATCCATCGGCCACACCGCGACCTTGCCGTCGATCGCGTGGAGCAGCCGCATTCCGGAGAAGCTTGCCTTGGCGACTTGCGACGCGCCGATCGCGTCATAGGCCGATGCGGTCTTGCGCCCGCCTTTCGCGTTGAGCCGGGCATCGCATTGGCGAAAGTGCATGAAATCGGCCTTCACTCCGTCGGCGATCCCGAAATAGAAATGGCGGCGGTGGAGCTGCTCTAGAAAACTCGCCGCGCCAAGGTCGTTGTCGGCGCAGCGGCGGTCGACATAGGCCCAGAACGCGCGCGCAGTCGTCGGAACGCCAAGTTCGCCCGGGAGATATTCGCCGCGCTCGACGATCGGCGGGGCGAAGCTGAAATCGAAACCGAACAAAGTCGGTTCTGTCGCAGCGCGGCCGATCAGCCACTCCGCGACCTCCTGACGCGACCAGATGTGGCCGGAGCGGACGAGGCGCGGTGCCAGGTCGCCGCGCGCCTCCGCAATCGCGATGCCCTGGTGCCTGTTGCCCTTCGCCCCCGACCAATCAATCGCGACAAAAGCGTCGAAATTCATTTCCTGTTTGGGCGGGGACGCGGCTTGGGACGAGCGCCAACGAGCTCGAGTGCGCGTTCGATCCATTCAGCAACCACGCCGCCGTCATCCTCACCATAGCGCACCAGCAGGGCCGGCCAATTTTCGAAGTGCTGGGTCTGCCAGAAACGGTCAGGATCAATGTCCAGCAGCATCGCCTTTCGCTCCTTGTCGATATGGAGGACGAAATTTCCCGGCTCCCGGCTCTCGGTCAGCACCGCCCGGCCATTCGTTGCGGCCTTGATCGCCGGGCGGCCATAATATGTCCCTTCCTCCGCGCCCGGCAGGCCGAGCGCGAAATCGCGAACCTCCTCCCAGTTGCGCAGCGGCCGGCTCACACCAATGAAGGCGGTCCGCCGTCGTCGCTGGTCTGCTGCGGAGGAATTGGTGGTCGCGCCGGCGAAGAATTTGCGCGATCCAGTTCGGCGAGCTTTCGAGCCGCCGCGTCGCGTCCGCCAAGCCCAAAGGCCAGCGCGGCCGCAACCGCCGCCGAGCCGAGGATCAGTCCGAACGCCATCATCACGATCTGATCGGCAAGCCCCATGAACGTGAGGCCGATGGCGGTGAACAAGGCAATGATCGCATACCGCACGATCACCTGGCCAAAGCCGCCCTCACCGGTGCCGCTGCCGACAAAGCCGGAAACAATTCGCGCCAGGAATATGCCGACGACGATGATCAACGATCCGAAGATGACTTTTCCGCCAAGCTCGGTGACCTGGGCAAGAAAGATGGCGATGGTGCCGCCGCCCAATTGCTTGGCCGCCTCGATTGCCGCGACCAGAATGATCCCGACCATCGCGATATTGCCGACAATCCGCGAGGGACTGGTTCCGGCGGGGACGATCCCCGTAGACAGCACTGCGTCGTCGAAGCCCGTCGGGGGCAGGATCGCCTCGATGATCGACTTCAGGAACTTGGCGGCGATGAAGGCGATGCCGATCCACAAGCCGGCCGCTAGGATTCGGGGAATTGCGGCGAGAATCTGATTGAGCATGGAGATTGCCGGGCCCGAAATGGCTTCGATCCCAAGGACCTGCAGAGCAGCGATCGCGACCGGAATGATGATCAGCGCGAACACCAAAATGCCGGCGGCGCGGGCCAGGCTTTCGCGCGTCGAACTCGCGGTTGGAGGGGTCATCTTCCTTGAGCGCGGGGGTTCGCCATCGGCGGCCATGCCCATCTTGCTCAGCACACCCTCGACATTGGTTGCGATGAGCACAGTCTCGACCAGTCGGCGGACAATCCGGGCGACGACCAGGCCAATGAAGAAGATCAGCCCGGCGCCGATCAGCCGCGGCAGGAAGGCGAAAATCTGGGTCACCAATTCGTTGATCGGAGCGAGGATTTGACCGATCCCGAGGAACGACAATGCGGCCATGATCCCAACCAGCCAGATGAGCAGCTTGGCGATCACGCCGAGCTGGCGGCCGACGGTCTCGTCAGGGGTGCCGGTGACGTGGCGGCGCAGCGCGGGCGACTTGTCGACCGCTTTCTGGAGCATCCATTTGACGGCCCGGGCAACGATCCAAGTCACCACCAGAATGGCCAGCGCAAT
>JBDSRE010000237.1:0-3210 GCA_039929465.1 Sphingomicrobium sp.
AGGAGCGAACTTCGCGAACTTCCAGTCCAAGCCCGAAACCGCCCCGTCACCGCGAACATTGCGAACATTCGCGGTCGATTGGAAATCCCCGCACACGGTCAATTTGGTCAACTTCCCCTCAAGCGAAATCCAATTGCCCCGCCGCTCCACCCTCCCCGCCCGCTGCTTTCATTCGCAGTTCAGGCGCCAAGCCTGTAATGCCGCCAACGCGACGCATTTCCGGATATTCCACGGCACCCCCCTTTGGCTTCCCGCTCCTATCGACCGCCCGCGCCGTTCGACGGCTCACCGCTCCGCCGCCGCTTGTCGGGGGCGGCGCTGGCGCTTGGGTTCAACCTCATCCTGCTCCTCATTCTGCTTGGCATCGGCGTTCTGCGGCCCGATCCGCCAAGCCCGATATCCAGCGCGCTGGTCGTCGACCTCCTCCCCGAATCGCACTCAGTTCAGAGATCCAGCCGCGCTTGCTCTGCCCAAACCCCAGCCGACCGAAACCGCGCGTCAGCCGCAGCCGCTGCCGCCGGCTATGCCTCGGATTACCTCGCCCATTCCGCCGCTTGTCCCCGCCCCTCCCAAGCGCCCGTCGGACTTCATCGAGATGAGCCGGGCGGAGATGGCCGCGGGCGATCTCGCCAACATGCCCAAAGCGGGCCGGAGCGCGGGCGATTCGGAGGAGGTCGGGCACGGCCCGCATGGCGAAACACTCTACAACGCCGAATGGGCGCGCCACGCGACCAACGCCGAGCTCACCGCGTATTTGCCCAAGGATGCGGCCGACGGCTTCGGGATGATTGCCTGCAAGACCTTGCCCGGCAATCGAGTCGATGATTGCATCGAACTCGAACAGTCACCGGCCGGATCGCACCTTGCCCGGGCAGTGCGCCAGGCGGCGTGGCAATTCCGGGTTAAACCGCCGCGCAGGGGCGGCAAATCGCTGATCGGCGAATGGGTGCGGATCCGCATCGACTATACGTTCGACGGCAGCAGCGAGCCAGAGGGCTCAAGCGCTGGCCGGCGGTTCAACTAAAGGCGCCCGTCCTCGACGAGATCGCCGCGCTTGCTGCTGCTGCCCGGCACCGGCTCGGCCGGATCGTTACCGACCTTCACCACCGAGTTGTGGGCATCAACATGAACCACCCGCGGGGTCATCGCTTGTGCTTCGGCTTCATCCATCAGCGCATAGCTCATGATGATCACTAGGTCTTGTGGGTGGATGAGGTGCGCGGCGGCGCCGTTGATGCCGATCGCGCCGCTGCCGCGCGGACCGGGGATGACATAGGTTTCGATCCGGGCGCCGTTGGTGATGTCGACGATCGCCACCTGCTCGCCCTCGATGAAGTCCGCGGCGTCGAGCAGGTCGGCATCGATGGTCACCGACCCGACATAGTCGAGATCGGCCTGGGTTACCGTCGCCCGGTGGATTTTCGACTTCATCATGATGCGCATCACGTCGACCATACTCCTGCACCCCGGCGATTGGTTCGGGGACGTTGGTGGCAGTCTTCATAGTAGATTTGCATCGCCGGGTCAGCAATCAAGTGCTGCGCTGCACAATTCGCACTTGCAGCATGCGGTGGGAATTCCCAACTTGAGGGGAGAAAAATTGACGAATGCCGCCAGTCGCGGACCGGATATTTCTTTAAGTCACTGGATATTGGTGGTTTTTGGAAATGGCACGGTTCTTGCTAGAAAGACGGCACAGAATTGCCGATGGAGCAGACCCGATGAACGCCATGACCCAAATTGTCCCCGCGACCGCCGCCACCGCAGCGGCGGCAACTGCGAACAGCGATCCGACTCCGCTGCCGCTGCGCGCCCACAATATCCTTGGCGTGTGCGAAGGACTGGGCGAGGATTTCGGGATCAGCCCGTTGTGGTTTCGGGTGCCATTCGGTGCAAGCGTGCTGATCAGCCCGCTGTGGGCGGTGGCCGCCTATCTCGGTTTCGGCCTGGTGGTGTTGGCCTCGCGCCTGATTTTTCCCAAGACCACAGTGATCACGACAGTGGCGACGACAGTGGTGAGCGCCGCCAACAGGGATGTCCAACTGCCGATCGCCGCCTGAGCCGTCAAGAATTGCCGCGGGCTTCAGCGCGTGCTTCGAGCAGGTCGAACAGCCCGCGATGCTGGAATAGCAATTGCTCGCTGCCGAACGCCAGGCCGCGCGCGCTGGAGGGCAAATCGGCAAGGGCTTCGATCGCTCCGATGACCGATCGTTCATCGGGCAGCGAGGGCGTAGGATAGTCGATCCCGGCGCGTTCCGCGGCGCGGTCGAGCAGCCGACGGATCGGCCACCAGTCGCCGATGAGCGCGATCGCTGCACCAAGGGCGCAGCCGCCCCGCTCGGACGTCGCCAGAGTCTCAAGCGCGTGACGCGCAGCTCCGAGCGTCGATTCGGTCTCAAGCGCGCCGGGCGTGCTCGGGGTCGGCTCAACCGCGGCGGTCAGGCGGACGAGGTACAGCCGCTCACGCTCGAACGAGGCGCTGGTCTGGCTGAGCCACTGTTTGGCCGGCCCCGGCGGGGAGCGCTGAAGCGCAAGCTCGATCAAGCCGGGATGATTGCCGTAAAGATGACACAGCAAGTGGATGGCATCGGTAAGGTCGCGGCCGGGGTACCTCGTGGACAAATCGAGCAAGGCGTTGAGGTGGGGATGGCAAGCGATGCCCTCGCCGACGATCCGGACAAGCTGCGCTTCGGCGGCGGCGACCATCGGCGCGGCGTTGCTTGGGGTGATCCCCGGCTTGCTGATCATCGTCAATTCCCTTCACGGACCCCAAGTCCGGCCCACTTGGCCTGTCGTAACCAAGGGGCGTAAAAATCGCGTTTATGTAGCGGTAAGGTTTCGCCAACCGCGTTTTGCAATTCACGCGAAGAAATCATTGAACTCGCACCCGAGCGGACCCGATCAGTCGTCGCGGTAGGCGAGTTCGAAATTGCCCCAGCGTCGCCCTTTGAAATGAAGCGGGACGAACACATTCTTCACCGGGATGAACTTGTCGCCCAGTTCCATCCGGTAGGTCGCCAAGGTCGCGGGCTTGTCGCTCGCAAGGGCGGCCCGAGTCGTGTCATCGATAAGGATGCGTTTGTTGCGGCAATGCTCATCGTTCCACACCGGGTCCGAGCCCTGTGGATTGCAGCGCTCCGACAAATGGGTCGGAAGATAGCCGTTCACGTCGCCGATCGCCGAACCGATGACCCGCCCGTCGGCGCTCTT
>JBDSRE010000238.1:0-4112 GCA_039929465.1 Sphingomicrobium sp.
ATCTCTCCCCGCTCAGGAGCGACGCACCATCCGCTGACCACCCTTGCTGCCGATCACATGACCGATCTTGTTGAAAGGGCGGTACGGTTTAGCGCTCGACCTGCGGAACCGGCATGATGCTGGGTCCAGCTTATGCGAGGGTTCAGTTCGAGGCCTGAGTGCTGGTCGAATCCAAGACAGCGGCGCGCAAGCCTGAACGAGATCACCAACTCCAGGTGCGCGAAATCGCAAAGATCAAACTGTTGATCGCCGACGGCATTCGAGAGCAGCGGGCTGAGATCGAAGAGTCCGCAACGGAAGACAGCTGGACACTACGCCAGCAATATTACTCCCGCAGTCCGTCTGCGATGCGGGGGCGTCTGCCCACGAAACGGAAGAAAAGCTGACATTATGACCAACCGCAGACTTCTGTTGGAGGGTGCAGTCCAGACTGCGCGAGCTAGCTCGATAGCGTCGTCTGTGGCAGGCATTGACCAGGGGGCGACATGTGCTTTTCAGCAACAGCAAGTTTCACGGCGGGCGTAGCCCTTTTAGGCGTTGGTGCTCTCACTATCCGGCGAGCCAGTTCGGTAGCCGAGCTGCCATACGCTGCGATCCCGGCTTTGTTCGCCTTACAACAGCTTGTCGAGGGCGGTCTGTGGCTCACATTCGACAATGAAGCGCCTCATCTCAACTCGATCCTGACCCACATCTATTCGCTATTCTCGCACGTGCTTTGGCCGATTTTTGTCCCAATAGCAGTTTTGCTGTTGGAGACCGTCCCGTGGCGCCGCAAAGCGCTCAAGGCGCTGGCAGTCGCAGGAGCGTTTTCAGGCCTTTATCTTCTATATTTCTGGGCAATGGACTCGACGACGTCGAAGGTCATCGGGCGCCATATTTTTTACGACTCTCCTCATTTCTACATCACGCCCATTCTCGCATTGTATGTGCTGGGCACATGCATCAGCTCGCTTCTGTCTGGCCATTCGGCAGTGCGATGGTTCGGAGTGGCAACGCTGGTCTCGTTTGTGGCCGCATATGCATTTTCGTTCTGGTTTATCTCGGTCTGGTGCTTCTTCGCGGCGGCAATGAGCGCGACGGTGTGGTTATATTTCCGCGGAAACCGCCGGAAACTGCCCCCGTCAGCAAAGCTTTCTCCCGTGCTTGTTGATCGACAGCCAAGGAAACCGTCAAGGTGAAGGAAGGGTATCTACGGGACAGTCTTTCACTCGGTGGCGCGGTTGCCATGGGCACCGGCGTCATGATCGGCGCCGGTATTTTTGCACTGACCGGGCAGGTTGCGCAATTTGCCGGATCCTGGTTCCCGATGGCGTTCCTGGTGGCTGGCATCATCAGCGGCTTTAGCGCCTATTCCTACATCAAGATGTCGAACGCTTACCCCTCCGCGGGTGGCATCGCGATGTACCTCCACAAGGCGTACGGCGACAGGACCATCACCGGGGCATCCGCGCTTCTCATGGCGATCTCGATGATCATCAGCGAGAGTCTCGTCGCGCGCACTTTCGGTGCTTATACAATGCAGTTTTTCACTGCCCCCGAGGACAGTATCCTGGTGCCGCTGCTCGCGGTTGGTTTGGTCATCTTCGCGTTTCTGGTAAATATTGCCGGCAACAGGATCATCGGGCCGCTCCAAAAAGTCACAGCCATAATCAAGGTTGGCGGCATTCTCGCTTTCGCTATCGCTGTAATCTGGTTCGCGGACGTGCCGCTCGGCACAGTGAAGGGCGGCGTCTCAGGTAGCTCGGGCATCGGCGGATTTCTGGCAGGCACGGCGCTCGCTATCCTCGCCTATAAGGGGTTTACGACCATTACCAACAGCGGCGGCGAGGTAAGAAATCCGCACCGCAATGTCGGCCGCGCCATCATTATCTCGCTGGCGATCTGCGCTGTCGTCTATATCCTGGTCGCTCTGGCCGTCGGCGCCAGCCTCACCATTCCTGAGATTGTCGCCGCGAAAGACTATTCGCTCGCGGAGGCCTCGCGCCCCGTGCTTGGCGATTATGGGATGACGTTCACGATCGTCATCGCCATTGTTGCTACTACCTCGGGGATTATCGCCAGCATGTTCGCGGTGTCGCGGATGCTTGCGATGCTGACCGACATGAAGATAATTCCACACCGGCATTTTGGCATGCCTGGATCGGTGCAGAAGCACACGCTGGTCTATACGGTCGTTCTGGCGGGTCTGCTCGCGGCCTTCTTCGATCTCAGCCGGATCGCCTCACTTGGTGCAGTCTTCTACCTCGTCATGGACATGATCGTGCAATGGGGCGTGCTGCGGCACCTACGCGGTGATTTGAAAGCGAATGCCGCAATTCTCATCACCGCCATCGTCTTCGACTTCGTCGCCCTCAGCGCCTTTCTGTGGCTCAAGGGCCAGGCCGACCCGCTAATCCTCTGGGTCGCCGGGGGCAGCATCGCGGCCGTATTCGCCTTCGAAGGCTTCTATTTGCGGAACCGGCGGAATGCGATCAGCGGTCTGCAAAATCCTTTATAGTTTCGCTCACATCCACAATGTGAACGGCGATCCCACTTGTGGCGCTTTGGAACGTCGGTCCGCAACCGAGTGCGATGACGACTTCGAAATAGCTCCAACCTCGTTCCTCGCAGGATTTGCTTGGTTGTCCCTTCCAGGCGGGCCCTGGCCGTAAGTGGAATGTCGATCTTGTGAGCGCCGAGCGCATTAGCCGCCGTTCTCACGCCGGAGGCCTATGGAGCAAATTGAGCCTTCACCACCACAGCTCATGTTGACTTACCACAAGGTAGATCTTGCCGCTTGACTTTGACATTGTGTCAAGGCGGATAGGGAAAACGATGTCCCGCAATAAACAACCTCGCGAACCCGCAGATTGCTGCGCCCCCGGCCGGGACAAAGTCTCCTCGGACCTATCGGTCAATCAAAGCGAACTCTCCCGCGACCCGGTGTGCGGAATGAAGGTCGATACCCGCAGCGCTAAATTCCGCCACGATCTCGGCGACACGACTTATTATTTCTGTAGCGCGGGATGCCGCGACAAGTTCACGGCCGATCCCGACCGCTATCTCAACCCGCCGGCCACCGATCCGGCGGTCACGCATCCGGCGATGGGTTCCTTGCCTGAGGCCGCGGCGGGCTCCATCTGGACCTGCCCGATGCACCCACAGATCCGCCGCGACGGACCCGGCAGCTGCCCGATCTGCGGTATGGCGCTGGAGCCGCTTGAGCCGAGCCTCGAAGAACAGGCCAATCCCGAGCTCACCGACATGAGCCGGCGCTTCTGGGTCAGCGCCGCGCTTGCACTGCCGCTGGTCATCCTGACTTTTGGCGCCGATCTGTTCAACTGGCATCCGCTTCCAATGCGGACCTCGATGTGGGTCCAGATGGCGCTTGCGACCCCCGTGGTGCTGTGGGGCGGCTGGCCGTTCTTCGACCGCTTCTGGGCGAGCCTCAAGACCCGCAACCTCAACATGTTCACGCTGATCGGCCTCGGCATCGGCGTCGCCTTTAGCTACAGCGTCGTCGCCACCGTCGCGCCGCAGATTTTCCCGGATTCGATGCGCACCATGGGCGGGATGGTGCCGGTGTATTTCGAGGCTGCGGCGGTGATCACCGCGCTGGTCTTGCTCGGCCAGGTGCTGGAATTGCGCGCGCGCTCGGCGACCGGCAAGGCGATCCGCGCCTTGCTCGGCCTCGCGCCCAAGACCGCTCGCCGGGTCAATGCCGACGGCAGCGAAGAAGATGTGCCGCTCGATGAGGTCCATGCCGGCGATTTGCTGCGCATACGCCCGGGCGAAAAGGTGCCGGTCGACGGCGTGGTCGAGGACGGCCACAGCACGATTGACGAATCGATGATCAGCGGTGAGCCGGTTCCGGTTGGAAAGCAGGCCGGGGATCCGGTTACAGGCGCCACCGTCAACGGCACCGGAAGCCTGCTGATGCGCGCCGAGCGGGTCGGCCGCGATACCATGCTCTCGCAGATCGTGCGCATGGTTGCAGCGGCGCAGCGCTCGCGTGCTCCGATCCAGGCGCTGGCCGACAAGGTCTCGGGTTGGTTCGTGCCCAGCGTGGTCCTGGTGTCGGTGATCGCGTTTGTCGTCTGGAACCTGTTCGGGCCGCCGCCCCCTTTGGCTTA
>JBDSRE010000239.1:0-2967 GCA_039929465.1 Sphingomicrobium sp.
TGTTGGCGCGGACTCTGCTCGTGCCCGGAATCGAGGGCCGCGCCCAGGCGTAGGTGAACAGGTCAGAAATGCTCAAACCCTCGCTTCCAAGGCGGAAATCATGGCCCAGCTGGAGCGTCTGTTGTTCCTGGAGATCGGAGGTCGAGAAAGCGGAAATTGTGGTTCGGTCGCCAAACCCGGTAAGCCCGAAAATCTGCCCACGGATCAACCCCCCCCACGGCCCGAGCTCGTGCGAGCCGGCGTTCTGGATATTGGCGTCGGCATAGAAAGGTGTGCGCTGAACGGTGACGTCGCCGACGACCTCGCCGGGCGCGGTTCCCGCCGGACGCAAGGTCAGGCGGATAGTATAGCCTGGAAGGTCGCTGGCGAGCAGCAGATAGCGCTCGGCCTGATATTTGTTGAATACCTCTTCGCCGGTCAGTTGGTTCATGTAACCGGCGATGATCCGCTCGGCCCCGCTAGCGTCGCCGCGCACCCGCACCTGGGTCAGATGTGCCATCAACACTTTGAATCGGATCACGCCGTCGGCGATGCGCTGCTCGGGCACCTGGACCGCGGCGACATAACCGGCATTGCGAAGCATAGTCGCGGCACGGTCGCGAATTTCGCAGACCACCGAACTCGGCTCGTTGCGGCCGACGAAATATTGATACGCGGGGGCCAGCTCGGCCGCCGTCATGCCCTTCAGCCCTTCGTACTGCACGCCTTTGACGTCGAGCCGGATGGCGGCGAATTCGGGCCCTTCGAGCGCGCACGGGGAACGCTCGACTCCGCCTTCGACTTCAAGCCGGGGCGCTTGGATCGGCGGCTGGATAGTCTGCTGTCGGGTTACTTCCTCCCGGGTCGGCGGAAGGATATCCGAGGCCGACTGGGCGGACGCCGAGGCCGGCCATGCGAGGGCAGCCGGTGCCAGCAGGGCGCATGTCGTCAAACGCGCTCGAGTGCGCGACGTTAAGCGGGAAAAGTTCATCCTAAACGCCAAGAGGGCCCCCTCAAATGGCTCCTAACGAATCAAAATTGCCGAAATTAGACGCGTTTAGAGCAGCTTAGTGCTTGATAAGCAAGGCTTGCTTAACTTTTTTTACATTTTCGTAGGAGTTAAGTCCCGCGTTTATTTGAAATAGAGCAAACTTACGTGTCCTACTGATGAAAAGGTCGGAGGGCATGCAGGCGCCGACGTGCAAAATTTCTGCCTCCGCAACCGTCCCGGGCGCGGCTGCGTTGAGCCACGGAATGTATCGGTCAAATCTCGATAAGAAAGACAGGGGTGGAGCCGTGATTGCAGTCGGTGCGATCCACGCCGCCTTGTTGTTCGCGCTGCTGCATTTGTCGGGGCGGATCGACCTTGCTGACCCGCAGAGCGTGCTACGGACGTTCGACGTCTTCGAAGTGCCGCCGCCGCCGCCTGTTCAGCCACCGCCGCCCAGGAAGCCCGAAAAGGCCAAGCCCAAGCAAAAGGAGGGCGGATCCGCACCGAAAAACATCAAGAGCGAAGCAACCCCGGTGGTCGCGCCCAAGCCCAAGGTGGAACCATTGCTGCCCAATCCGGTGGTCGTCGCCGAAGTGCCGCGGCAGGGGGCTGACGCAACCCAGGGCGCATCCGACGTTCGCGGTCCGGGGACCGGAGCCGGCGGGATTGGGAATGGCAGCGGCATTGGACTTGGCGGCAACGGACCGGGAGGCGGGGGTGATGGTGGGGTGGCGGTGGAGGCGCGCCTGCTTACGCCCCGTCTTGGCGGCCGTGATTTTCCGCGCGCGCTGCTTGACGCCTGGCCGCGCGGCGCGCCGGTGTTTCTCGGCCTGAGGATTGAGGTCAATGGCGCAGTCAGCCAATGTAAGGTGTTTCGGACCAGCGGAGTTCCGGCAATAGATTCAGAGACCTGCGGGCAGATTCTCCGCAAATTCCGTTTTCAACCGGCCTTCAATCGATTTGGCCAGCCGGTTGCATCATGGAAAGGATATGTGCAGGCGCCGGTCGGACGCTGAGTGAACGGGAGCTTGTGAGCCAATGATCGAAGTCGAATGGTGGGACTATGACTCGCCTCAGGAACTGGCCGATGCGGTCGCGGGCGACGTCGGGTTCATCATCGACAGCGCGGTCGAGGCGCGCTCGGCCTCGCTGGTGGCGCTGCCCGGGGGCGATGAAGAAGCGCCGTTGTTGGCCAAGCTCGCCAGACAAAGCCTGTCGTGGAAAAAGGTCACGATTATCCCGACCGACGACTTCATCGTCGCGGTCGACGACGAGCGCTCGAAAATCCGCTCAATCGCGAAGTCCTTCCTGCCGCTTGGAGCGCGGGTGTTCCCGGTGGTCAGCGGCGGCGCGGAGGAATATCGGGCCGCCGGAAGCGCCGCCGATGCCCGGCTCCAGGATCTACCGTGGCCACCCGATCTGGTATGGCTTGGGATGGGCGAAGGCGGGGACACCGCCGGCCTGTTCGAAGGACCCGACCTCCACGCCGCACTGGACGCGCCCAAGGCCCGCCGGGCGATTGGGGTGATGCCCGAAGGCGAAGGCGCGATGGCCCGGGTCAGCCTGACCAGATCGGCAATACTGGGCGCCCGCACCTTGTTGATTACCATCATCGGCCAGGACAAGCACGACCTGCTCGAAGGTGCGATCGCCGACGGCCATAGCTCGAAGCTCCCGATCGGCCGGGTGCTGGCCGAGGTCGAGCAGCCGATTGACATCCACTGGTGCGCTTGAGGGCTAAATCTCCTCGAGCGGGCGGCCTCGGGTTTCTTTCAGAAACAGCAGGCTGACCACTACCGAGATCGCGGTGAACACCACCGCGTACCACAGGCCCGTGTAGATATTGCCGCTCATCGCCACCAAGGCGAAGCTGGTGACGGGCAGGAAGCCCCCAACCCAACCGGTGCCGACATGATAAGGCAGGCTCATCGCGGTATAGCGCACCCGGGTCGGAAACATCTCGACCAGCGCCGCCGCCTGCGGTCCATAAAGCGCGG
>JBDSRE010000240.1:0-19702 GCA_039929465.1 Sphingomicrobium sp.
TTCCTGCTCGACGAGATCGACAAGCTCGGACAGGATTTCCGCGGCGACCCGTCATCAGCGCTCCTGGAAGTGCTCGATCCGGAACAGAACAATCACTTCCAGGACCATTATCTGGAGCTCGATTACGACCTTAGCGACGTCATGTTCGTGACCACCGCGAACAGCCTCGACATGCCCCAAGCATTGCTCGACCGGATGGAGATCATTCGCCTTGAGGGGTACACCGAGGACGAGAAGGTCGAAATCGCCAAGCGCCATCTCATCCCCAAGCAGATGGAGGCGCACGGCCTCAAGGACGGCGAAGTCGTCTACACCGACGCCGGGGTGCGTGGGATGATCCGTCATTACACCCGTGAGGCCGGGGTCAGGACGCTCGAGCGTGAACTTGCCAAGGTCGCACGCAAATCGCTTCGACAGATCCTCGAGCATGAGGCCGTGAGCGTCGAGCTTACCGCCGACAACCTCGGTGATTTTCTAGGGGTGTGGAAATACCGCTATGGAAGCAGCGAGGAAGAGGATCAGATCGGCGCCGTCACCGGCCTCGCCTGGACCGAGGTCGGCGGCGAACTGCTGACGATCGAAGCGGTCACCGTTCCGGGCAAAGGGCAGATCAAGACTACCGGCAAGCTCGGCGAAGTGATGCAGGAGTCGATTCAGGCGGCGATGAGCTTCGTTAAGGCCCGGGCGCCCGCGTTCGGGGTCAAGCCAAGTATTTTCGCGCGCAAGGATATTCACGTCCATCTGCCTGAAGGCGCGGTTCCAAAGGACGGTCCATCGGCGGGAATCGGCATGGTCACGGCGATGATTTCGACCCTGACGGGGATCGCAGTGCGCCGCGATGTCGCCATGACCGGCGAGGTAACGCTGCGTGGGCGCGTGCTCCCGATCGGCGGCCTTAAGGAGAAATTGCTTGCGGCGTTGCGCGGCGGGATCACCACCGTGCTGATCCCTCAGGAGAATGAAAAGGACCTCGCTGAGCTTCCGCAAAGCGTCAAGGATGCGCTTGAAATCATACCCGTTTCGCACGTCGATGAAGTGCTTGCCCGAGCGCTGATCGGACCGATCGTGGCGATCGAGTGGACCGACGCCGACGAACATGCAGCCGAACCGCGGCCGTCGGTTGCGGGGGAGGGCGGAACCCCGCTTCGGCATTAGATTCTCGCCTGAAGTCAATCGGGTTTTGACTCGAACCGCGACTTTTGCATTAATAGGGTCCGCTTCGTGCAGGCGAGTCTCGCAGGAGGCAGGAGAGCCCGGATATGAACAAGCAGGAACTGATCGGCAATGTCGCCGATCGCGCGGGACTGAGCAGGAACGACGCTGGCCGAGCCATTGAAACCATGCTCGATGTTATCACCGCAACGCTCAAACGCGGCGACGAAGTGCGACTCGTCGGGTTTGGTAATTTCGCTGTCACTCGGCGCAAGGCGTCTGTCGGGCGTAACCCGCGAACGGGCGAGCCGATCCAGATCAAGGCCACTTCGCAGCCCAAGTTTCGCGCTGGCAAAATCCTCAAGGATGCCGTTCAATAGCGTTGACGGCGGTGTGAGCTAAGCGCTGGACAGGGCCGCGCGCATCCGTCTCTGCGCGCAATCCCACCCGCGGGGGTCAATCCGCTCGGGCATGGGCGCGTAGCTCAGTGGTAGAGCACTGTGTTCACACCGCAGGGGTCGCAAGTTCAATCCTTGCCGCGCCCACCATCGCCAATGCGCATTGTCCGGAGCCTTATCGAAGATAGTCCGGCTGGAAACTCGCCAAGCGGCGGAATTCGATTGGATCGTTGATGTGGATTTCGCGCCCGCGACGCTTGATCAGACCTTGCCGCTCGAAGTCGGCGAACACCCGATTGACATTGACTGAGGTCTGACCGGTGATTTCGGCGATTTGCTGTTGAGTGAAAGGATTACTTAGCTGCTCCGGAGGGGACATCATGCGGGTCTGGGTTTCGCACAACAGGTGCGCCACTCGCGCGGTCGAATCGCGCCGTCCGCAATTGACCAGCCATTCGTATCCGATAGCCTCGTTACGCTGGACCAACCGCCAGAAGAAACGTTGCAGTTCGGGATTCGCCTCGACGATCGGCTCGAGATCGGAGGCGCGGCCGATCTTCACTACGCTTCGTGAGACTGCCTGGATGCCATAATCCGCATTGCCGTGGCGCGGCAAAATTCCTTCGCCGGGGAAGCGCAATGCGACGATCTGGCGCATGCCGTTCGAATCCGACTTGTATTTGCACAACAGCCCCGATCGCACGAACATGACTTCGTCACGCCCGGCGCCTTCTTCACGGAATGGCTTGCGCGGTTCGACCGTGACGAACTTGGCGGGCATCCCATCGAGAACATCGGCAAGGTGGGGCTCAAGGCCGGCGGCAATCAACTTGTCGCGCAAATCCACACTGGCAATTGCCGGCTCGGCGCGTCGACTCATTGGTGCCTAACCTCCTCGTAGATTAACTGGGCTTACGGGACAGTATTAGCAAGTTATTATAGTAATTTAAGTTAGTCGAAATTATGCGATATTGACTCTGCAGTCCGCTGTATTTCTTCATCGGATAACGTGACGGCCGACGCCAAATCGGGCGGTCCCGGCCACCCCGCATCGGGGAATTCCATGCCATTCCAGCTGCGCTTGCCATCGTAGCGGGGAATGACATGAAAATGGACGTTGCGATCAACCATCATCAGCATCAGATAATTGATCCGCTTGTATTCAGAAAACTCCGCCAAAGCGCGCTCAATCGCCGTTACTGCTTCGCCCTGCTCGACGAATTCTTCGGCCGCGAGTTCACCATAAGCGGTGAAATCGCTTTTGGCGGCGAGGATTAACGAGCCTAGAGTCACCTGAGCCGGACGCAGCAGCACCACCCAATGACGAAATTCTTTAATCAGTGTCGCGGGGAAGCCGAATTTTTCGATCGTCGGATTCATTGAGCTGTGCCTTTGCTTGCGTTCATTCCCTTCCAACCTTAAGTGGCGGCGGCGCCTATGGGAAATCTCCTGACCGGCGTCCCGTGGCGATCGTAGCTCAGCTGGTTAGAGCATCGGTTTGTGGTACCGAGGGTCGCGGGTTCAAGCCCCGTCGATCGCCCCACTTTCACTGAACTATATGGACAGTTCCGACCAATGAGCACGCCCTGGGACCTCGCCGACTTCGACGCCCACGAGGAAGTTGAATTCGTGACTCACGAAGCGTCGGGCCTGAAAGCCATTATCGCGGTGCATTCGACGCATCTCGGTCCGGCTGCGGGCGGCGCCCGCTTCTGGCATTACGTCGAGGACGATTTCGCGTTGATCGATGCGCTCCGTCTGTCGCGCGGGATGAGCTACAAAAACGCCATGGCCGGGCTTCCGCTGGGCGGCGGAAAGTCGGTGATCCTCGCCAGTCCGGACAAACGCAAGACGCCGGAGATGCTCCGCGCCTTCGGCCAGGCGGTCAACGATCTGGGTGGGCGCTATGTCACTGCCGAGGACGTCAATATGAGCGTCTCCGACATGATCGAAATTGCGCGCATCACGAAGTATGTCGCGGGCTTGCCCGCCGAGGGTTCCGAAGTTGGCGGCGATCCGGGACCGCATACGTCGCTGGGAGTGTTTCTGGGACTGAAGGCGGCGGTTCGCCATGCGCTCGGCAAAGACAAGCTCGAAGGGCTGCACATCGCTATCCAGGGTGCCGGCAGTGTCGCCACCGGAGTGGCGATGCATGCGGCGGCAGAGGGCGCTCGAATTTCAGTCGCGGACGTCCACCAACACAAGGCGCAGGAACTCGCCGATGCGGTGGGCGGAGCGGTGGTTTCGCCCGACGACATCCTCGGGCTTGAGGCCGACGTGCTCAGCCCCAATGCGCTCGGCGCGATCCTCGATGAAAAGACGATTGCCGCCTTGCAGGTGCCGGTCGTTGCCGGGGGCGCCAATAACCAACTGGCAACGCCCACGGACGGCGCGCGGCTAAAGGACCGCGGAATTCTCTACGCTCCAGATTATGTCATCAACGCCGGCGGAATCATCAACGTCTGCAGCGAATATATCGGCGACGGCGGCGCCAGTTTGGTGCGCGAACGGATCGACGGCATCCCGCTTCGGCTTGAACAGATCTGGGAGGAGAGCAACTCGAGCGGTCGAGATCCCGCCGCGGTCGCCGATGCCATGGCGCAGCAGTTGATCGGCAGGGGCTGACTTTACCGGCGATGCACGCTTTCGCCAATCCGGCACGTTTTCTGCGCTTCGCCATGCCCGCGACCAAGTGGCTGCTGGCGATCGGGGGCGTGCTTACGATCGCCGGGATGATATCCGGCCTGACCCTGAGTCCGCCGGATTATCTGCAGGGCGAAACGGTTCGCATCCTTTACATCCACGTCCCTTCGGCGTGGCTCGGAATGGCCGGATGGATTGGCATTGCCGGCGCCTCGCTGAGCCAGATTGTGTGGCGCCATCCCCTGGCCGCAATCGCCGGGCGGGCATCCGCGCTACCGGGCGCGACGTTCGCTTTTCTCACCCTCGCAACGGGATCGATCTGGGGACGCCCGGCCTGGGGCACATGGTGGGAATGGGATGGAAGACTGACCTCGATGCTGATCCTCTTCTTTCTCTATTTGGGGTATATTGCGTTGGCTTCGGCCGATCGCGAGCGCGGCGGCGACGGGCGCATTGCCGCAATTTTTGGGCTCATTGGGGCGGTGAACCTGCCGATCATTCATTATTCGGTGCTGTGGTGGCGCACCCTTCATCAAGGACAGAGCATTACCCTGACCGGATCGAGCATCGCCCCAGCATTGCTGTGGCCGCTGCCGCTGACAGTGATCGGGTTTACCGGCCTGTTTGCTGCCGTGGTGCTGATGTTGATGCGCAAGGAACTGGCGCACGCGAAGGTCGAGGCGAGACTGCGCCGGACGGCTCGGCCATGAACCCGTGGCCGTTCGTTACCGCTGCTTACGCGCTGACCATCGGCGTAACTGTTGCGCTGCTATTGGGGGCGTGGATAGGAATGCGCCGGGCCGAGGCCGCTGCCGACGAAATCAAGCGTCGATGAAACCTAAAAACCAGCGGTTGGCACTGGTCGTCGCAGCGCTGATTGCATTGGTTGGAGCGGTCATTCTGGCCATGCTCGGACTCAAAGACAAAGCGGCCTATTTCTTTACCCCGGCGGACATTGCGGCGGGCAAGGCGGTCGCGGGCCGTGGTATTCGGCTTGGCGGAATGGTTGAAACGGGTTCGGTCGTTCGCCAATCCGACGGGGTTAGCATTCGCTTCACAGTCACCGACGGCAAGGCCACTACTCCGGTCGCTTTCCGCGGGATCGTCCCCGATCTGTTTCGCGAAGGCAGCGGAGTCGTCGCCGAGGGGCGGATGCGTGGGGCAACCTTCGTCGCCGACACTATCCTCGCCAAACATGACGAGCGCTACATGCCGCCCGAACTTGGCAACCTTAGCGCCGAGCATAAGGTTGGGAAGACGGTGAAGGAGTGATTGCCGAGGTGGGCCTCGCGTCGCTGTGGCTCGCGTCGGGCCTCGCGGCGTTGCAATTGCTGCTTGCAGTGACGGCGTTTCGAAACATCGATGGTGCTCGGCCGATGCGCGGGGTTGCGGTGGTCCAGGGCGCGCTGACTTTGATCTCGTTCGTCATGCTACTGCTGGTCTTCGCGCGCACCGACCTGTCGGTCGCCCTGGTCGCGGCCAACAGTCACAGCACCAAGCCATTCATTTATAAAGTGTCCGCAGCGTGGGGCAATCACGAAGGCTCGATGCTGCTGTGGGTAACCGTGCTTGCCGTCGCTGGCGGAATCCTCGCGCTGTTTTCGCGGCGGACGAGTGAGCGGACACTGGCCGCTGCGCTTGGCGCGCAGGCGCTGCTCGCACTCGGTTTTTACGGCTTCCTGCTGATCGCCTCCAACCCCTTCGCTCGGCTGTTCCCGGCGCCACTGGAAGGGCAGGGGTTCAACCCCTTGCTCCAGGACCCCGGCTTGGCCTTCCATCCGCCGACGCTGTACTTCGGCTATGTCGGGCTATCGGTGGCGTTCAGCCTTGCAGTGGGCGCGCTGTTCACCGGCGAGGTCGACAGCCGACTGGCGCGGGCGATGCGGCCGTGGGTGCTCGGCGCTTGGGTCCTTCTGACGCTCGGCATTACCGCGGGCAGTTATTGGGCTTATTACGAGCTTGGTTGGGGCGGCTGGTGGTTCTGGGACCCGGTCGAAAATGCCTCGCTGATGCCGTGGCTGGCGGCCACAGCCTTGCTCCATTCGATCAATGTGCTTGCAGCGCGCGGAGCGTTGAAGGCGTGGACGATGATGCTCGCGGTGATCGCCTTTTCGATGTCGATGGTCGGCACCTTCTTGGTCCGTTCAGGAGTCCTCACTTCGGTGCACGCCTTCGCCATCGACCCTGAGCGCGGGACATTCCTGCTGGCGTTGCTTGCCCTGTATGTCGGCGCGGCTTTCACCCTGTTCGCGGTGCGCGCACCGGCCTTGCGCGAGGGCGCTCCATTTGAGCTGGTCAGCCGCGAGACCGGCCTGGTTGTCAACAACCTTATCTTGAGCGTGATCCTCGGCACGGTGTTCGTCGGCACACTCTATCCCTTGTTCGTCGAAGCGCTGAGCGGCGAAAAACTGTCCGTCGGAGCGCCCTATTTCAACGCTGTCGCCGGGCCGCTGGCGCTGCTTCTGGCGGTGCTGGTCGGGGTCGGACCGCTGCTGTCGTGGCGCCGCGACCAGCGACCGGTGTTGAGGCGTCTGGTTGTCCCGGCGCTGATCGGCGCGGCGATGCTCGCGATCACCATCGTCCTCGCTCCCGCGGTCAGTTTGCTCTCTCGAATGGGACTTACGGTCGGCGCCTATCTGATTGCCGCTGCGATCGTTCCGCTGACCGCACGCAATCCGCTTCGTACGCCGCTCGCGACCTGGGGCATGGTCATCGCCCATTGCGGCATTGGAGTGGCGCTGGTTGGCGCCGCTGCCAATGCCGCTTTCACCAAGGAGCGGCTCGCGGTGGCGCAGGTGGGCGAGCGGCTCAAAGTCGGTCCGTGGCTGGTTCAGCTGGAATCGGTGCGGCCGACGGCGGGCAAGAACTGGACCGCGCTGGAAGCCGAAATGACCGCCAGCCGCGGTTCCGGCGGAGTGACTTTGCAGCCCCAGACCCGTTATTTCACAAACCCGCCAGCGGAAACCAACGAGGCAGCGATCGAGACCTTCTGGAACGGCCAGCTCTACACGGTACTGGGCAAGGCCGATCCCTCGGGCGGGTGGCAAATGCGCTTGTGGTGGAAGCCGTTCGTGACCCTCATCTGGCTCGGTGGCGTGCTGATCGCTGCGGGCGGCGCGGTGGCCATGCTTGGGCGTATTCGTAGACGCGGCCAAAAGCGCGTCAATGAATGGAAGCGGCGATGAGTAAACCGTGGCGTTTCATTCCCCTGATTCTGCTCGGGTTGGTCGTCGCCGGATTGGTGTGGCGCCTGTCGACCCCGGCAGACACGTCGGTCGGATCGAAACTCGCAGGCCAGTCCGTCCCGGCCTTCGCGCTCGACCCGGCAATCGCGGGCAAGCCGGGGCTCGCTTCGTCCGGCCTCGTCACCGGTGCCCCGCATCTCGTCAATAACTTCGCCAGCTGGTGCGTTCCCTGCCGAACTGAAGCCGGCGTGCTGAGGGAGCTTAAGGCGCGCGGAGTGACCATCGAGGGGATCGCGATCCGTGACCGGCCCGGGGATGTCGCCCGCTTCCTCGCCCGCTACGGCGATCCTTATGATCGCATCGGCAGCGACCCTCAAAGCGCGGTGCAGATTGCGCTCGGCTCATCGGGGGTTCCCGAAAGCTTCATCGTCGATGGGCGAGGAATCATCCGCTACCAGCATATCGGCCCGATCGAGGCTGGCGAGGTGGGGAGGATCCTGGAACGGATGGAGGAGGCGAAATGATTCGCTCCGGTCTTTTGGCTGTGCTGCTCGCGCTCGCCACTCCAGCACTCGCCGACAGCAGCCTTCCACCGGCCCATTGGGCCGACCGCCAGCTACCCGACGCTGGCGCCGAGAAACAAGCACAAGCGTTGATGGACGAGATCCGCTGCCTCGTATGCCAGGGGCAGTCGATCGCCGACAGCGATGCCGAGCTTGCCGGCGACATGCGCGATCTCGTTCGTCGGCGCATCGCCAAGGGCGAAAAACCAAGCGCGATCCGCACCTGGCTGATCGCCCGCTACGGCAGTTGGATCAGCTACCGCCCGACCAGTGGGCCGGCCTCGTTACCCTTGTGGCTAGTGCCGCTCGGCCTGCTCCTGGCGGGCGGTTTGCTTGTCGTCCGGCGGATCAAATTGCGCGGTAATCGCTGATGGCTTGGCTGATCTTGGCGCTGCTGGTCGCTTCGAGCTTGCTGATCCTGTGGAAACTTGGCGCTCGTGGCGGCGTGCTGACTGCGAGCGCAGCAGCGCTGATGCTCGGTGCCGCCGGCTACGCCTTTCAGGGGGGGCAAAATGTCCCGTCCGCACCGGCCTCAGGCAGCCAATCGCGCGGAGTCATCCCGCTGACCGCCGCGCGCCACCAGTTCTTCGGCGAATTTTCCGCGTCGGAAGGGTGGATGCGGATGTCCGAGGCGCTCGCTCGAACCGGCAAAAGCGCGGACTCGGTCGGGATTTTGACCAATGCGGTGGGCAAATATCCCGGCGATGCGCAACTTTGGGTTGGGCTTGGCAATGCCTTGGTCGACCATGCCCAGACAATCACCCCGCCGGCCGAATATGCCTTTCGACGCGCCGCTGAAGTCGCGCCGGGCAATCCCGCCGGGCCGTTCTTTTATGGTTTGGCGCTGGCGCGGTCGGGCGATCCCGAGGCCGCGGTCGCGATCTGGCAGTCGGTGCTTGCGACCGCGCCCAAGGACGCCAGCTGGCGCCCGCTGATCGAGCAGGGAGTTGCGGCGTTAAGCGTACCGCGACCGGATCAAGCGGCGACCGGCTCGTAAGGAAGGTTTAGGGCTTCGGCGACTGGCAGATTACGGATTTTGCCACCCGAGACGTTGAGGCCGTTGGCGAGGTGCGGATCCTCCGCCATCGCGCGCTCAGCGCCGAGATTGGCGAGTTTGAGTGCGAACGGAAGGGTCGCATTGTTGAGCGCGAAGGTGCTGGTCCGAGCGACCGCGCCGGGCATATTGGCAACGCAATAATGGATCACGCCGTCGATCTCGTAGACGGGATCGTCGTGGGTGGTCGCGTGCGAGGTTTCGAAACAGCCGCCCTGATCGATGGCGATGTCGACCAGAACGCTGCCGCGCTTCATCGTCTTCAATTGCTCGCGGGTGACCAGCTTGGGGGCTGCGGCGCCGGGGACTAGGACCGCGCCGATCACCAGTTCGGCCTCCTGAATCGCCTGAGCGATGACCGCCTTGGACGCGAATGCGGTTTTGATCTGGCTTCCAAAATGCATGTCTAGCTCGGCCAGCCGGTCATTGTTGATGTCGTAGATGGTGACGTCGGCGCGCTGGCCGGTGGCCATCTGCGCGGCATTGATCCCGGCGACGCCGCCGCCGAGGATCGCGACTTTGGCGGGGGACACTCCGGGAACACCGCCGAGTAACACGCCGCGGCCACCCTGCTCCTTCTCGAGATAATGGGCGCCAACCTGGATCGACATCCGCCCGGCGACTTCGCTCATTGGCTTCAAGAGCGGCAAGGCGCCGCTGTTCGACGTCACGGTTTCATAGGCGATGCACGTCGCACCGGACTTCATCAGCCCTTCGGTCTGTGGCTTGTCGGCCGCGAGATGGAGATAGGTGAACAGCAGGTGGCGAGGTTCCAGCAAGGCAATTTCCTGCGGCTGCGGCTCCTTGACCTTGACGATCATTTCGGAGCCCGCGAACACTTCCGCGGCGCTGGGCAGGATCGTCGCGCCAACCTTTTCATAAGCCTTGTCGGAAAAATCGATGCCCATGCCGGCCCCGGTCTCGATCAACAGCTCATGACCGCAGGCAACCAGCTCGGCGACGCTCGACGGGGTGAGGCCGACTCGATATTCGTGATTCTTGATTTCCTTGGGCACTCCGACGCGCATTGTCTTTAAGCTCCACCGTGACTGGTGGGCGGGCCTATAGCTGCGGATTTCGCTGCTGTCGTGCGCGATTGCAGCGGCTTATGGGCGGTGCTAGGTGGACCGCCCGCCGCCAGTCAGTCGGCGCGGGTCACTCTAATGGTCAGCAGGCGCCAGGCAGAATTGTGAACGCATGAACGCCACCGCCACCGAGGATCCGGCATCGGACGACGTTGCCGTCGATGCTCAGGGTCATGCCCACGGACCGCTTTACAAGCTCGCCATCGCCGCGGTCGGGATCGTCTATGGCGATATCGGCACCTCGCCGATCTACGCCTTTCGCGAGACCTTCGCCGGCCATCACACGCTGCGCCCAGACCAGGTCCATATTTTCGGCGTCCTGAGCCTGATCTTCTGGTCGATGATGATTATCGTGACGTTAAAATATGTCACCATCGTCATGCGCGCCGACAATAAGGGCGAGGGCGGAAGTTTGGCGCTTCTGGCGCTGATCAACCGAAGTCTTGGCGGGAAACAGCGCTGGACCAAGAGCATCGTCCTCATGGGCGTGTTCGCGACCGCCCTGTTCTATGGCGATTCGATGATCACTCCGGCGATTTCGGTCCTGTCGGCGGTCGAGGGGCTGACCACCGTTCATGCTGGATTCGCGCCGTTCGTCATCCCTACTGCGATCGCCATTCTGATCGGCCTGTTCGCGATCCAAAGCCGTGGAACGGCCAAGGTCGGGCTGATGTTCGGTCCGGTGATGCTGTTCTATTTCGCGATCCTCGCACTGCTCGGCGTAATGCACATCATGGATTATCCGCCGGTCGTTCTGGCGATGCTCAACCCGCTCAATTCGGTCTATTTCTTCGCTGCCGACCCGGTGAAGGCGTTCATTGCAATGGGTTCGGTGGTGCTCGCGGTGACCGGCGCCGAGGCGCTCTACGCCGATATGGGGCATTTCGGGCGCAAGCCGATCCGGGTGTCGTGGATTTATTTCGTGCTCCCCGCATTGCTGCTCAATTACATGGGGCAGGGGGCGATGATCCTGGCAGCCACACCGGAACAGGCGCTGGCGACGGTCAAGGATCCCTTCTTTTACCTCGCCCCCGATCAATTCCGGCTGCCACTAGTGCTGCTTGCAACGATGGCCACGATCATCGCCAGCCAAGCGGTAATTTCCGGCGCCTTTTCCGTCACTCAGCAGGCCATTCAATTGGGATTTATCCCGCGCCTGCGGATCACGCACACCAGCGAAAGCGCCGCCGGGCAGATTTACATTCCAGTGGTCAATTGGGCGCTGTTGACGATGGTCGTCATCCTCGTCCTGACCTTCCGCAGTTCGACCAACCTCGCAGCCGCTTACGGTATTGCGGTCACCGGCGCGATGATCATCGATACCGTGCTGATCTCGGTCGTGCTGCGCAACATGTGGAATTGGAATAAATATCTCGTCGGGGCCTTGCTGGCGCTCTTCTTCACCGTCGACTTCACCTATCTCACGGCAAACATGCTCAAAATTCCCGACGGCGGCTGGTTCCCGCTACTCATCGGCGCGATCGCCTTCACCTTCCTCACAACTTGGGCGAAGGGCCGCAAGCTGATGATCGACCGAATGAACGAAGCCAGCCTGCCGATGGAAATCTTCATCAAATCGGCCGCACCAAGCGCTGCTCGGGTGCCCGGCACGGCGGTGTTCATGACCAGCTCGGCAAGCGGCGTGCCGCACGCGCTGCTCCACAACCTTAAGCATAACAAGGTGCTTCACGAGCGCATCATCCTGCTCACCGTCAAAGTCGAGGACGTGCCGTTCGTGACCGAGGACAAGCGCAGCCAGGAAAGCGATTATTCCGAAGGATTTTACCGGGTCATCCTGCACTACGGCTTCATGGAGGAAATCGACGTCCCAGTGGCGCTTGCCCAGCTTCAGCGCTGCGGCACGAGTTGCCGGACGATGGACACCAGTTACTTCCTTGCCCGGCAGACCCTGCTCGTCAGCGCCAGGCCTGGGATGGCGATCTGGCGTGAGCGGCTGTTCGCGTGGATGCTGCGCAACGCTGAAAGCGCGATGGAGTTCTTCAAGCTCCCGACCAACCGCGTGGTCGAGCTTGGCAGCCAGGTCGAAATCTGAGCCTGTTGTCCAAAGTCCAGTGGCCGGAGCGCTGATCATCACCGCCGAGATTGGCGGCGAGGATCAGGCGCTGCTCGATCGGCTACGCCGAACGCATTTCCCGCCGGAGCGCAATCATCTGGCGGCGCACCTCACTATGTTTCATGCGCTCCCGCCGTCGGCAGAGGCCGAAGCACGGCAGCGCTTGGCGGAGGCGGTCAAGGCGGCCCCTCCAAATGCGGCGCTCCATGGGTTGATGGACCTTGGCGGCGGGGTCGCGTTCCGGGTCGTGTCGGACGAACTCGACCGGGTTCGTGCCGATCTTGCCGATGCATTTCAGGGACTGCTCAGCGCGCAGGACTCGGGCGGATGGCGACCGCACGTCACGGTTCAGAACAAGGTCCCAGTGAAACAGTCACGCGCCCTGCTCGAAACGCTTGCAGCGGATTTCCGCCCACGACCGTTGGCGATTTCCGGGCTCGGTCTTCACCGCTATCTCGGCGGGCCCTGGGAACGGCTCGCGGTCTATGGCTTTCGCGGCACTTAGGTAAGTTCGCCAATTCCGTCACAATTGAGCTCAAATGTCGCCATGCCTGATTCGAGCACCGAGGCAAGCATCGGCATTTCGAGCAATTCCTCGATCGCGCCCTTGACCCCGTCGCCGACCAGCGAATTCGACTCTTCCATCGCCTCGTCCCATTCGGGGGCGTCATAGGTGCCCTGGCCGACCCAGCAGAAGGCGATGACTTCGGCTAGCTGGTCCTCGCCAAGGTCCTCGAATACCGCGGTCAATTCTTCCTCGACGCTGGTATTCATCTCGTCCTCGAGCACGCTCAGCGTACCCTCGCTTTCGTCATCGACGTTGTCGGGGTCTTCGCCGGGGTCGTAATCGCTCGGCGTCTGCGCTTCATATTCACGGGCGCGCAGGATGATCCGGCACAAGGTTTCAAGCGGGGTTAACGGGTCCATTGATCAAGCACTCCAGACCAGCGCTAAACGAGGGTCGGGGACGCCGGTTCCTCGGTTTGACCGGGAGCAGCGCCGCACCTATATGCCGCGCCGCTGGCGGTCCTTTTGCGGCCGCCTTCCCGAAGTCGACGGGGCGGAGTAGCTCAGCTGGTTAGAGCAGCGGAATCATAATCCGCGTGTCGGGGGTTCAAGTCCCTCCTCCGCTACCATCCCAATGCGCTCACGCCGCTTGACAGCGTGTTAGTAGAACAATACACCAAAGATTCTTACAGATGGAGAATGACGGCATGCGGCGTAGTGGTTTGGCGATTTCAGGCGGTGTTGCAGTGCTGATGGTTTCGACTGTGGCGGTCGCTGCTCCACCCGATCTCGCCCAGCGCGCCGAGGCCTATCTTGCCAAGGCCTATCCTGCCGATGGCCCGGGGGCTGCTGCAATCATCACCGAAAACGGCAGAACCGTCTATGTCGGGGGCCGCGGCCTGGCCGATGTCCAAGGCAACAAGACAATTGCTCCCGACACCGTGTTCCGGCTCGGCTCGATCACCAAGCAATTCACCGCCACGGCAGTTCTCAAGCTGGCGGAACAGGGCAAGTTGTCGCTCGACGATCCCTTGTCGGAATACAGTCTTGGTTATCCGGCGCCGGGCGGCACGGCGACAGTGCGGCAATTGCTCAACCATACGTCGGGGATCATGGACTACACCAGCCTCCCGGGCTGGATGATCGAGGCTAATACCGACAAGGCCTACACCACCGAGCAGCTAGTGGCGGTGTTCAAGGACCTGCCGTCGCCGTCCAAGCCGGGCGAGACATGGCAATATGACAATAGCGGCTACGTCCTGCTCGGCGCGGTGATCGAAAAGGTCACCGGCAAGCCGTGGGACACAGAGGTTGCCGATTTGGTCACCGGGCCGCTTCATCTCCGAACGATCCGCTCGGGCGTCGCCGAGGCGAGCATTCCTATGATGGCCAAGGGCTACACGGACAAGGACGGCAAGGTCGTTCCTGCGCTCAAGATCAATATGACCGTTCCGGGCGGGGCCGGGGCGCTGGTCGGAACGGTCGGTAACCTCGCCGACTGGGCTTATGCACTCCACAACGGGCGGGTGCTCAAGCCCGCGAATTACGCCGCCATGATCGCCCCAACCAAGACCGCCGATGGCAAGACCGCGCCGTATGGATTTGGATTGCAGTCGGGCGACGTGCGCGGGCGACCCGAGATCGGCCATGGCGGCGGTATCTTCGGCTTTTCGACCGACAGCCTGTATCTGCCGGCGGAGAAAGTGTTCGTCGCGGTGTTTGCTAATAGCGATGCTCCTCAAATCTCGCCCAGCCTGGTGGCGCGGCGCCTGGCCGCGATGGCGCTTGGCGATCCCTATCCAGAATTCATCGCTCAGCCGGTTGACCTGAAGGCGATCGAGCCGCTGCTCGGCGTCTATGCGTTCGAGGATGTCGAGCGCGTGTTTTTCGCCCGCGATGGCAAGCTCTATACCCAGCGCGCCGGCGGCGGTGAGGTCGAAGCCTTCGCGGCCGGCGGCAACAAATATTTCTATGGCCCCGACTCCCTGACCTGGTTCGAAGTCAGCAAGGACTCCTCGGGCACGCCGCGGATCGCATTTTATGCGGAAGGCGCGAACAAGCCGTCGATGGCGCTTCGCAAGGGTCCGCCGCCAAAGGCCGTAGCCGCCTTCGTAGTGCCGGCCGCGGTTCTCGACAGCTATGCGGGACGCTATGATTCCGCCGCCGGAGCGTTCGTCATCAAGCACGATGGCGACGGCCTGACGGTCAAACTCGCCGCTCAGCCGACCCTACCGCTCAAGGCCCTAAGCCTGACCGAATTCGAGATTACCCAAGTCGGCGCCAAAGTGCGCTTCAATGGCAGCGAGGGGAAAATTATGTCGTTGACGCTGTTCCAGGGCGGACAGGAACTGGAAGCCTAGCGCTCTCAGTAGTCCAAAACGCGATTCGCCCAACCTAAATCGCGAAACGCCCGCGCCGCGTTTTGCGATCCGCCCCACCCAAAACGCGAAACGCCCGGATCGCGGTTGCGATCCGGGCGCCCTGCGTGACGATTGCTCGTCAGCCCCCTTGGATGTTGTCCGGCGAGCATCCCCAATCGCTCAGCCAGGACCCGAACAGCGACCCAAGAGCCAGTCGTTCGGTGGAAGCGGCCTATGCGCCCGCTCCGCTCAAGTCAGCCCGGAAAATGCATCTTCGCCGGAATTACCATCTCCCTGTGTCGTCAGCGCCACAATCGCGCCCCTGGTTGCAAGCCCAGAGTCAGCCCCCTAGGACGCGGCCCAATGCGCTGGTCCAAAGCCTTCTTGCCCGTCCTCAAGGAAAGTCCGTCGGACGCCCAGATCGTCAGCCACAAACTGATGCTCCGAGGCGGACTCGTGCGTCAGACTGCGGCGGGGATTTACGCTTGGCTTCCACTCGGTTGGCGAGTGCTTCAAAAGATCGAGCAGATCGTGCGCGAGGAGCAGGATCGCGCCGGTGCGATCGAAATGCTGATGCCGACGCTGCAATCGGCCGACCTATGGCGGACCAGCGGGCGCTATGACGCCTATGGCCCCGAAATGCTGCGCATCAAGGACCGCCACGACCGCGAGATCCTCTATGGCCCGACCAATGAGGAAATGATCACCGCGATCTTCGCCGGCGAAGCCAAGAGCTACCGCGATTTGCCGCGAACGCTGTACCACATCCAGTGGAAGTTCCGCGACGAGGTGCGCCCACGTTTCGGCGTCATGCGCGGCCGCGAATTCCTGATGAAGGACGCCTATAGCTTCGATCTCGACGAAGCGGGTGCGCGGCTGAGCTATTACACTCAGATGCTGGCCTATCTGCGCACGTTCCAGCGCATTGGCATCAAAGCGGTGCCGATGAAGGCCGCGAGCGGGCCGATCGGCGGCGACCTTTCCCACGAATTCATCGTTCTCGCGCCGACCGGCGAGAGCGAGGTGTTCTATGACGCCGCCTATGACAGCTTCGACTGGCATCAGGACGACCTAAACTATGGCGACGAGGCCGGGCTGAAGGCGCTGTTCGAGCAGGTCAATTCGACTTACGCCGCGACTGACGAAACTCATGACGTGGCGCGCTGGGCTGAAGTCCCCGTGGACGAGCGCCGCACCGGCCGCGGGATCGAGGTCGGGCATATTTTCTACTTCGGTGAAAAATATTCTTCGGCGATGGGGCTCAAGGTTTCTGGCCAGGACGGATCAATGGTGACTCCGCACATGGGCAGTTACGGTGTCGGGGTGTCGCGGCTGGTGGGCGCAATCATCGAGGCCAGCCACGACGAGGCCGGGATTATCTGGCCCGAAGCGGTGGCCCCGTGGAAAGTCGGAATCGTGTCGATGCGCGCCGATGATAAGGCCAGCGCCGCTGCTGCAGACACTCTCTACGCCGATCTCCAAGCGGCTGGGGTCGAAGTGCTCTATGACGATCGCGACGAGCGTGGCGGGGTCAAATTGGGCTCGATGGATTTGATCGGCCTGCCGTGGCAGGTCATCATTGGCCCGCGCGGGATTGCCAATGGCACGGTCGAGCTCAAACAGCGGCGAACCGGCGAGAAGACTGAATGCAGCATTCAGGAAGCGCTTGCTAAGCTGTGTTCGTGAACAGATCGTCCGTCATTCCCGCGAACGCGGGAATCCCGCTTCGTTCGGCCCAAATGCTCCAGCGGGATCCCCGCTTGCGGGATGATGACGAGCTGGGCGGCTCGTCATGATCCTCAACCGTGCCGAGCGCATGCTCGCCCGCCGCTATTTGCTTCCGGGCGAGGGCGAAGGGTTCATCTTTCTGGTGTCCTCGATCAGCCTTGCGGCGGTCGCGCTCGGGGTCGCGGCGCTGATCATCGTGATGAGCGTGATGAACGGCTTTCGTGCTGAATTGTTCGACAAGACCGTGGGCCTCAACGGCCATGCGGTCATTCAGGGTTATGACGGGCAATTGGGCGACTGGCGGCAGATCGCAAGCGCGGCCAAAGCGACCCCCGGCGTGACATCGGCGCTGCCGCTGATCGAACAGCCGCTGATGGCTTCGACCAATGGGCGGGTCGAAGGCGTGCTGGTGCGCGGAATGCGCTGGTCCGACGTGATGGCCAACAAGACCATCACCGCCAACGTCGTTGCCGGAGACCTCAAGAGCATCGCCCCGAATACCGGACGGGTGGCGATCGGTTCGGGCCTCGCCCGAGCGCTCGGCGCCGGGCCTGGAAGCGAAATCAGCCTGATCAGCCCGGAAGGACGCTCGACCGTCGTCGGGACGGTCCCGCGCATCGTTTCCTACACCGTCGGCGCGGTGTTCGAGGTCGGCATCTACGATTATGACAAGGCGTTCGTGATCATGCCGATGGAGGATGCTCAGGACCTGCTCATGCTCGGCGACAAGGTCGGGATGGTCGAGCTCCAGACGTCCGACCCCGACAAGGTGGGGGAGATCCTCGCTCCGCTCCAGCCGGCGGTCCAGGGGCGGGGTCTGATCGTCGACTGGCGGCAGATGAACAGTGCTCTATTCTCCGCGCTGGAGGTCGAGCGGGTGGCAATGTTCGTAGTGCTGTCGCTGATTGTGATTGTCGCAGTGTTCAACATCCTGTCGTCGTTGATCATGCTGGTTCGGGCCAAGACCCGCGACATCGCCATCCTGCGCACCATGGGCGCGACTCAGAAGGGCATGATGAAGGTGTTCGTCACCGTCGGCGTGACCATCGGCTCACTCGGTATCCTGCTTGGGGTTATTATCGGCGCGATCTTCCTGTTCTTTCGCCAAAGCGTGGTCGATGCGATCGAGGCGCTGACCGGGCAAAATCTGTGGGATCCCTCCGTCCGCGTGCTCGCCGATCTGCCGTCGCGAACCGACCCGGTTGAGGTTGCGGCGATCATCATTACCGCGCTCGTGCTGTCGTTCCTGGCGACGCTCTATCCGGCCTTTAAGGCGGCTCGGACCGACCCGGTTCAGGTCCTTCGCTATGAGTGAACCTATCCTCCGCACAACCGCGCTAAAGCGCAATTTCACCCAGGGCGATGTGACCATCCATGTGCTCCGCGGTGTCGATCTGTCAGTCGAGCCGGGGGAAATCGTGGCGTTGCTCGGGCCCTCGGGGTCGGGCAAATCGACCTTGCTTCAGGCGGTTGGCTTGCTCGAGGGCGGGTTCGAAGGGTCAATTCAGCTCAACGGCGAAGAAGCGGCGAGCCTGGACGATTCCGGTCGCACCCGACTGCGCCGCGAATTGCTAGGTTTCATCTATCAGTTTCATCACCTTCTCCCCGAATTCACAGCGCTCGAAAATGTCGTTCTGCCGCAGTTGGTTTACGGTGTTGACATGAAACCGGCACGGATGCGCGCCGAAGAACTGCTTGGGATTCTCGGGCTGAGCAAGCGCCTCGAGCATCGCCCGACCCGGCTTTCGGGTGGCGAACAGCAGCGCGTTGCGGTTGCTCGGGCGCTGGCCAATCGCCCGCCGCTGATTCTCGCCGACGAACCCACCGGCAACCTTGACGAAAAGACCGCCGACACAGTGCTCGCCGAATTGCTCAAGATGGTTCGCGGGGAAGGCAGCGCGGCGCTGATCGCGACTCACAATGAGCGCCTCGCCGCCAAGATGGACCGCGTGGTCCGCCTTCACGAAGGGATCCTGAACTAGAAGAGGGGGCAGCTTGGAACCGGTCCCGCGCCGGTCTAAGGTAGGGTATGAACCGTCCGAACAAGACGACATTGGCATTGCTCGGCGGGGTCGCGTTACTGCTGATACTGCTCGGCGTGTTCGCTGCCACACGCGACTCGGACCAGGACAAGCTCGGCGATGGCGCCGGCAACCTCATCGCCGCCGATAATCCGGACCTCAATAAAGCTTGCGGCGGTCAGCTCCTCTACGAGCAGATCAAGCGCGCCTTGTTCCGTCAGGCAGCGCAGGTTCGCGGCAATGATCAGGATGATTATGAGAAGATCGCAATCGCCGCCTCGGTGCGGATGGAGAATGCAGTTGCCGAAGGTCAGTCGGAGGGGCTGATCGATTGCGCGGGGTCGCTGTCGATCGACCTTCCGCCGGGGGTCGCGACCGTTGCCGGCCGCCACATGCTCATGACCGACATTTATTACGGGGTCGCGCAAGCCAACAGTGGTCCGAAGAAGGTCGTGCAGCTGCGCAATGCCAACAGCCTGATCGAATCGCTTGCAACGCTGACCGTGGGCGCGCGGACCGCCGCTCCGCCGCAAGGGCCGCAGCAGCCCATGAATGAGCCGGTCGATGATGGGGGTTCGGGGATTCCTTCGCAGGCCCCCGAGCCCGGCCCACCGCAGGTGCCCGCGGCGACCGCGCAGCCGAGCTTCGATTGCGCAAGGGCACGATCCAAAAGCGAGCAAGCGATATGCGGTGACCCCGGCCTCGCCCAGTCCGACCGCGCGATGGCGGCCGAATATCAGCGCGCGATTGCCTCGTCTTCCCCCGACCAAGCGGCAGTCCTCCGCCAGACCCGCGACCGCTTCCTCACCTATCGCGACCGCTGCGCCAATTCGGTGTGTATCGCCGAAGCCTATAATGGCCGGGTCCGCGAAATCCGGGACATCATGGCCGGCCGTTGGCAGCCGCGATAGCTGGGGATAAATCGCTGTCAT
>JBDSRE010000241.1:0-8870 GCA_039929465.1 Sphingomicrobium sp.
AACTGGTGTCGGCGATGGTGACGATGCAGGCCAAGCTCCTACCCGACAAGGCCGCGCGCGAAGCGCTCGCCGATACCGAACGGCGGATCCAGGCGATCGCCCAGGTCCACCGCAAGCTTTACACCGCCGACGACATGGAAGGCGTCGCGATGGATGAATATCTCGGCGCCATTGTCGAAGAACTACAGGCGACCTGGTCGACTCCGGTCAGCCCGCGCACCATTCGCCTCGAAGCCGAAGCGCTGCGCCTCCACACTGACAAGGCGGTGTCGCTCGGAGTAATCGTCAACGAGCTCGTGTCGAACGCCTGTAAATATGCCTATGCGGACGGGCATTCCGGCGAAATCAGGGTGCGCCTTGCGCGCGACGGCGAATCGCCCAAATTCCGGCTTGAGGTCGAGGACGACGGCTGCGGCCTGACGGACGGCGAGGCTCCACGCGGTACGGGGCTCGGTTCGAAACTGGTTGCGGCGATGGCGAAAAGCCTGTCGAGCGCAGTCGATTACGACCGCAGCCACGCCGGTTGCCGAGCGGTGCTGGTGGCGCCGCTTTAGGCTGCTGGCCAGCACTCGATAATTTCGACGAAGCGGCTGAGCCATGCATTGGTCTGATGGCCGTCGATCACCCGGTGATCGATGGTCAGGGTGACATAGGCCATCGGCCGGATGACGATCGCATCCCTTCCCTCCACGTCGCGTACCACCGCGCGTTTCTGCAGTTTGCCGATGCCGAGGATCGCGGCTTGGCCCTGGTGGATGATGATTGGCGCCGCGAGCAGGCTGCCCGAGACGCCGTGGTTCGAAATGGTGAAGCTTCCACCCGAAACGTCGGCGGCCTTGAGGTCACCGGAGCGCGCTCGGGCGGTGAGGTCGTCGAGGCGGGCCCCGATCTCCATTAGGCTGAGCGAGCCTGAGTCTTTGACCACCGGCACCACCAGCCCTTTGTCGCCGAGCGCGGTTCCGACTCCGATGTCGATCGTCGGCGCGACCGCGACCCGGTCCTCCTCCCAACGCCCATTGATCGCCGGTGCGGCCGCCATCGCCGAGGCGGCGGCCTTGACGATATATGCGGTGTAGCTGAGCTTCGTGCCATTCGCGGCGAGCGCCGCTTTGTGCGCCGCGATGGCTGAGAAATCAGCCTCGAACAGCGCCGTGACATGCGGCGCGTCGGTGACCGCGCGAACCATGTTTTCGGCGATCTTGAGCCGCATCCGGTCGTGCGGAATATCGCCCTCGGGCAAATGGCGCGGCTGGGCGGTCGAAGGTTCGCCGACGCTTGTTACCGTCGCCTCCGCGACCGCCTGATCGACATCTTCGCGCGTTATCCGCCCGCCGCGTCCGCTGCCGGTGAGGCGCGCGGGGTCAATGCCATGCTGCTGGACCGCCCTTTTGACCGACGGGCTAAGCCTCATCTCCCAACCGCCGTTCGTCCTGAGTGAAGTCGAAGGGCGGTCTTCCAACCCTGAAACCGGGCGCCCTTCGACTTCGGCTTTCGGCTTCCGCTCAGGAGGAACGGATTTCGGTCTGGAATCAATCCGCCCCAATACCGCCCCCGGCACCGCCTCCGCGTCGGTGTCGAGAAGAATCTCGCTCAACACTCCCGCCGCCGGCGCCGGCACTTCCTGGGTCACCTTGTCGGTTTCCAATTCGACCAGTGGGTCATTCACGGCGACCGAATCGCCGACACGCTTGAGCCACGCACGGACCACCGCCTTGGTCCCTTCCTGCTCGTCAGGAACGCGAACCTCGATCATCAGCTCAAAATCCCACCAGCCGGTCGATTTCCGAACGGATCGAGGCGACGGACGGAAGCGCGGCCTCCATCAGCTGCGGATGATGCGGGCTCGGAATATCGGGCATGGTCACCCGCGCCACCGGAGCATCGAGGTCGAGGAAGGCTTCGTCGGCGACCACCGCCGCGATTTCCGCGCCGAATCCGCCGGTGCGCAAATCCTCGTGGACGATGAGGCAGCGGCGGGTACGCCTGACGCTGTCCAAAACCATGTCGCGATCCCAAGGGTTGAGGCTTCGGAGGTCGATGACATCGGCGCTGATCCCCTCGGCGGCGGCTTCGCAGCGCGGCACCATCGCGCCCCAGGTCACGATCGAAATTGAATCGCCCTCGCAAGTTTTCTTGGCCTTGCCGAAATCGAGCACAAAATCGTCACCCGGCCACGGCCGCCGCGCCCAAGCATCGTCGAGCATCGCGCGATGTTCGAAAAAGATGACGGGATCGTTGCCGCGGAGGCTCATCCTCAGAAGCCCGACCGCGTCTTCGGCGTTGCTCGGCACCGCCACCTTCCACCCGGGGTTGTGGACGAATTCGACCTCGTTGGTCATGCTGTGCCAAGGGTCGCCGCATTTGAAGAAGCCGCCCGGCACGCGCAGCACCATCGGCGCCGCAAAGCGGTTGGCAGTGCGCCAGCGCATCGTCCCGCAATCGTGGATCTGCTCAGTCGCTGGCTCGGCATATTTGCGGAACTGGATTTCGGGCACCGGCATCAGTCCGGCGAGCGCCATTCCGACCGCCCGGCCGACGATCCCCTCCTCGTTGAGCGAGGTGTCGAAAACGCGGCTGCTGCCATATTTTTCCTGAAGGCCAAGGGTGACCGCATGGACCCCGCCCTTCGAACCGACATCTTCGCCGAACACCATCACTTTGGGATTGGCTTCAAGCTCCTGATCAAGCACCCGGCGAATGGCGGTGACCATGTTGATCCGCTGTCCTTCTGGCGCGGCGGTGTCGCTGGCGCCGTCAAGCGGAAGGCCCGCATCGCCGCCGACCTGCTGCAACTCGCCATCGAAGAAGACGTGGGTGGCGACCGTCGCGGGATCGGACACGCCGCGCCCCTCGGCCTCGGTGCGGGCGGCCTCGACTTCCCATTCGACCCGCCGCTCGATCTCGCTCCATTGCTCGTCGCCGAGCTGGACTCGGGCGCAGTACGTCTTGAGCTTGGGCAAGGGATCGCGCGCCCATTCCGCGGCGATCTCGGCCTCGCTTTTGTAAGTTTGGGTGTCCTGGAAACTATGCCCTTCGAGGCGCGGAACCGTCACTCGAAGCAGCGCCGGCGCGCGCTTGTTCCGGACATGCGCGACCGCTTCTCCGACCAGCCGCTCGGCCTCCTCCGGATCGGTGCCGTCGCCGTTGAAAATGGTCAGTCCATTGAAGCTTGCGAGATTGGCGGCGATGTCGCGACCCGGCGTCTGGTAATCGGAGGTGACCGAAATGCCGTAGCCATTATCCTCAATGTATATCAGTAGTGGCAATTGTTGTGTGGTAGCAATTGTTAGCGCCGACCAAAATCCGCCGGTGGCGCAACTTGCATCGCCGCCCAAAACCAGCGCGATGGCATCGTCCGGTCCTTCACCAAGCACGTCCTGTTTGTACTTGATCGCCTGGGCCCAGCCTGCCGCAGGCGTATATTGCGCCCCGACCCCGCCGCACATCGGCAGCGCATGGGCGCCGCCCGGATTGGGGTAATTGAACACCACTCCGATGTCGCGTCCGTCAGAATAGCCGCCTGCAAGCCCCATTCCGGAGCCGAGCGCATCGGCCAGCGGAACCCCGAGCGCTAGAAGCAATGGCCGCGACCGGTAATAGCCGCAGGCCGCGTCGCCGTCTTTGAGCTGCATCCCCAGCAGCACTTGCGCGAGGTCATGGCCGCGCGCGGAAAACTGATAAAGGACCTTCTTGGCCGGGACGAGTTCTTCCTCCTCGATCCGGTCCATTTCGCGGCTGGTGAGGACCAGCCGGGCGACTTCGCGCCAGTCGGTTTCGGCGCTGACCCGGCCGGGATCTCGCTCAGCCATCAAGCGCTTCGACCACCGCGCCAACGAACCGATCGACATCTCGGTCGGCCATTCCGACGATGTTGAAGCGCCCGCTGTCGGCCATGTAAATGGCATGGTCGGTGCGCAGCTTGATCACTTGCTCGTTGCTCAGTGGGAGCAGCGAAAACATGCCGAACTGGCGGCCAATGAATTCGAGCCTAGGGTCTGCCGAAGCGATGCGCTGGCGGATGCTGTTGATGCGATCGCGCATCGCCTTTAGGTCGACCAGCCAGCGCGCGCGCAACACGTCATCCTCGAGGATGATGTGCACCGCTGCAGCGCCATGATCGGTCGGCATCGACCACATTTCGCGCGCATCCTGGAGCGATTGGGCCATCGCGGTACCGGTTGTCCCCTCCGCTCCGGTTTTGATCCACAGGGACCCGACGCGGTCGCGATAGACGCTGAAATTCTTGTCGCAGCTCTGCGCCGCAATCACTTCGTCGCATGCCCCCAACAATCCCCGAAGCCCGCGCGCATCCGAATCGAGTCCGCGCCCGAACCCCTGATACGCGATGTCCACGAACGGCAGCAGGCCGCGCCGCACCACCAATTCGGTCACTGCGTCCCATTGCTCGTCATCAAGGTCGGCGCCGGTCGGATTGTGGCAGCAACCGTGCAGCAGGACGACATCGCCGGGTGCCGCCGCTTCCAACGCCGTGATCATCTTGTCGAAATGAACGCCGCCAGTAGCCCGGTTCAGATACGGATATTCGACGATCTCCAGCCCGACCCCGCCGATAATCGGCTCGTGATTGGGCCAGGTCGGCGTTCCGACCAGCACCCGCGCCCTGGGGTTGGCCCGAGCGATGAGCTGGAAACCAAGCCTCAGCGCACCGCAACCGCCCGGCGTCTGCAATCCGGCGATGCGCTTGTCCCCTGCATGCTCCCCAAGCAGAACCGAACGAAGCAATTCGGTGAAGCGAACATCGCCGCGCCCGCCCAGATACGCCTTGGTCCCCTGGGTATCGACCAGACGCTGTTCGGCGAGCTTCATCACCTTGAGGATCGGCGTATTGCCCTCGCCATCGCGAAACACGCCGACCCCGACATCGATCTTGTCTGAGCGCGGGTCGGCTGCGGCGAGGGCGATCAGCGCAAGCAGGGAATCGCTTTTGACGGGTTCAAGGTCGGCCAGGCCGCGCGCTTTGGTTTCGGTCAGCATGGAAAGGCGATTAGCGCACCAACCCCCTCCTCGTCATCCATCATAATCCACCGCAACCCCATCCCCGACCGGCACCGACTGGCAGGTCAGCACATAACCCGCCGCAACTTCCTCGTCGCTGAGGCCGTAATGGACCGCCATTTCAACCTTGCCGCTGAGGACCTTGGCGCGGCAGGTGGCACAGACCCCGGCCTTGCACGCAAACGGTGCGGACAGCCCGGCTTCGAGCGCGCTGTCGAGGATATTTTCGCCGTTGAAATCAATTCTTCGGGTGCGCCCGTCGAGGGTCACTGCAACATTCAGCCCCGCCGCCTCGGCCTGCGCCTGGCTCAGCGCCGCAGTCACCGCCGCCGACGGCCGCCCGGCGGTGAAACGCTCGATATGAACCCGCGCCTTGTCGACCCCGCGCTCAAGCAGCGCTTCCTCGGCGGCGTCCATCATCGGTCCGGGGCCACAGATGAACCAGTGCGCGATTTCGACCGGATCGCTGACCAATTGCTCGATTGCCGCCGAGCAGGTGGCATGATCGAGCATGCCGTTGAACAGATCGATATCCTGCTCCTCGTCGCTCAGGAAATGATACAGCTCGAACCGGCCCATGAAGCGGTCCTTGAGGTCAGCCAGCGCATCGAGGAAGATGACTGATGTGCTGTCGCGATTGCCGTAAAACAAGGTGAAGCGGCTGTCCGTATCGGCGGCTAATGTCGTGCGGATGAGCGAGATGACCGGCGTGATCCCCGAACCGCCGGCAAACCCCGCATAATGGCGCGCACCGGCCTCACCGGCGGGCATGGTGAAGCTGCCATGCGGCGTCATCACCTCGATACTGTCGCCGGCCTTCAAATTGTCCGCGGCCCAGTTGGAGAATACTCCGCCAGCGATTCGCTTCACCGTGACCATCAGGTCATTGTCGGCGGGGTCGGTGCACAGCGAATAATTGCGCCGCACTTCCGCACCGCCGATGTCGGCTTTCAAGGTCAGATGCTGGCCGGCCTTGAATTTGAACGAGCCGACGAGCTCGGGCGGCACATGAAAGCGGATCGACACCGCGTCGTCGGTTTCGGGCACGATGTCGGATATTTCGAGCGCGTGGAAATGCTCGGCCATTACCAGCTTGAATCCGGGTATGTGCGCGGCAGATATTGCATTACCGCGAGCACATGGCCGAGGTGCTCACTATGATGGCCGCGGCGGCCGCCGAGGATCGGGCGCTGTTCGTCGGGCACCGCCAGATTGGCATCGGCCAAAATCGCACCGATCGCGGCGCGATATTCCGCCTCGAAGCCGCGCGGGTCGGGCACCGTCTGGCGCGCGATCATTTCGTCGAGGCTGCCGTCAACCTCGAATAATTCAGGAACGAAACGCCAGCACCAGTCGAGGCCCTCGGCCATGCGCCGGGCGCTCTCTTCGGTCCCGTCGCCGAGCCGTATCGTCCATTCGCCTGCAAGCTCGCGGTGGTAAGCGACTTCTTTGACCGCTTTGGCTGCAAGTTCGCGCAGGAACTGGTCCGGGCTTTCGCTCAGCTCGCGATAAAGGATGTGCTGCCAGGTCGAGAACAGCAGCTGACGCGCGATCGTTCGTGCGAAATCGCCATTGGGCTGTTCGACCAGCAGGCAATTGCGGAAATCGAGCACGTCGCGGTTGAAGGCAAGCTCGTCGCCGTCGCCGTTATTGGCGTGGCCGAGCAGCATCGTCGCTTGGCCGATGAGATCGAGCGCAAGGTTGGCGAGGCTGAGATCGACCTCGAGCGCTGGGGCATGGCCGCACCATTCACCCAGTCGCTGGCCGAGGATCAGCGCATCGTCGCCTAGCCGGCACAGATAATCGTAATAGGCGTCCTCGAGTGGGTCGGCGGCCGCCTCGATTGCATCGGGATCGTCGAAAGCACCGACCGGCGGCTTCGCCTCGGCGCGCTTTTCCACATCCTTTTCGATTGGCGGCAACGACGGCATTTCAGATATGCTTCACTTCATCCGGGATGTCGTAAAACGTCGGGTGGCGGTAAACCTTGTCGGCCGCAGGCTCGAAGAATTCACCGGCCTGCGCGGGATCCGACGCAATGATGTCGGTCGATTTCACCACCCACAGCGAGACCCCTTCCTGGCGCCGGGTATAGGTGTCGCGGGCATGGGCCAGCGCGAGGCCGCGGTCGGGCGCGTGGACGCTTCCGACGTGGCGGTGCGACAATCCGCCCTTGGCACGAACGAACACTTCCCACAGCGGCCAGTCACTCGACATGTTTCACCAACTCCGTTCGTCTTGAGTAGCCCATTGAGCCTGTCGAAATGGCGTATCGAAGAATCCTTCGATACGGGCGTTAGCCGCGCTTCGCTTCCTCAGTCCCTACTCAGGACGAGCGGGTTAAGGCAACTAGGCGGCGTGGCGTTTGCCTTGGCGCTTCGCCTCATGCGCATCGGCCGCCTCACGCACCCAAGCGCCTTCGTCCCAGGCGTCGCGTCGCGCCTTCATCCGTTCCTTTGCGGTCGGACCTTCGCCGCGCACCACGGCATAAAATTCGTCCCAGTCGACGGCGCCGAAATCATAGCCGCCCCGACCTTGGTCCTTGGCCTCGTTCCATTTGAGGTCGGGGTCGGGAACGGTCAGCCCAAGAAACTCCGCCTGCGGAACCGAAATATCGACGAATTTCTGCCTCAGTTCGTCATTGGTTTCGCGCTTGATCCGCCAGCGCATCGATTGGGCGGTGTTGGGGCTATTGTCGTCGGGCGGGCCGAACATCATCAGGCTTGGCCACCACCAGCGGTTCAAGGAATCCTGCGCCATGCGCTTCTGCTCAGGAGTGCCGTTGGCCAGCGCGATCATAATTTCATAGCCCTGCCGCTGGTGGAAGCTTTCTTCCTTGCATATGCGGACCATTGCGCGGGCGTAGGGGCCGTAGCTTGTGCGCTGGAGCGGCACCTGGTTCATGATCGCGGCACCGTCGACCAGCCAGCCGATGGCGCCCATATCGGCCCAGGTCAGCGAGGGATAATTGAAAATCGTGCTGTATTTGGCCTTGCCGCTGTGGAGCGCGAGAATCATCTCCTCGCGGCTGGTGCCGAGCGTCTCCGCCGCACAATAAAGGTAGAGCCCGTGTCCCGCCTCGTCTTGGACCTTGGCCAGCAAAATCGCCTTGCGCCGCAAGCTCGGCGCGCGGGTGATCCAGTTTCCTTCGGGCAGCATACCGACGATCTCGCTATGCGCGTGCTGGCTCATCTGCCTGGTCAGCGTGCGCCGATAGGCCTCGGGCATCCAGTCCTTGGGCTCGATGAACTCGTCCGCCGCGACCCGCGCCTCGAACGCTTCCAGCAGCTTAGGGTCCTCGAGCGACTGGACGGCCGGGGTCTTGCTCAGTTCGGTGGTGTACATAAGTGCGATGTAGCCTCTGGGGCTTAAACGTTCAAACCTCGACAACCGCTCCACCGATGGTCCGCGAGTAACCGGTGAATTCCGCGACCGCCCGCCCGTCTGCGGTGTGCACCGCCACCCGCGTTACCCCGCTGCGGCCGACGCGGCTCAATTCCTCGGCTTCGGCGACGAGGGTCTCTCCGGCTTCGGCCGCGCCCAGGAACACGATTCCCGCCTGCGCCGCGACCGCGCGCTCGTTGCGGCCATTGCAGACGTAGGCGAAAGCGGTGTCGGCGAGCGCGAAGATCATGCCGCCATGGGCGATGCGGTGGCCGTTGAGCATGGCGTCGGTGACCGTCATTGACAGCCGCGCATAGCCCGCGCGCGCTTCCTCGATGGCGATGCCCCAGGCGGGACCGGTGCCCTCGCTGGCAAGCATGGCCTGCGCGACCTTCGTCGCCAGATCGTTTGCGTCCACGCCCCCTCCTTCGCTAGTCGGGCGGCATGGCACTGCCCCTGCAGCCCCCGAT
>JBDSRE010000242.1:0-3364 GCA_039929465.1 Sphingomicrobium sp.
CCTGCGAATCCTTGAAGGTAACGACCCGGATCATGCACATCGTCGCCTGGCTTCTGACCCAGCGGGCAATAGAGAGCGGCGAGCTCAATCTGGTCGACGGGCGCCGGCCCGAACGGCGGCTCGGCAATGCCCAGGACAGCGATCTTGAGCTCGTCGAGCAACTGCCCAAGGCCGCCCGCGAACTCATCGGCGCCAGCGCAGACCTTTACGCCCGGGTCAAGCGGATCGATGATGGCAGTATCGCCAGCGAAGCCGCGGTCAGCCCCGCGCGCGCCTTGATGGGGCGGCTTGAACGGGGTCTTGCCCGCGGCAGCGACTAGCGACTAGCGCGTTGGCACCTAGGCGCAGAGCCGCGCCTTGGCCTCGTGATATTCGCGTTCGAGCCGCGCAACCAGTTCGCCCGCCGGGCACACCCGGTCGATCACGCCAATGCCCTGGCCCGATCCCCAGATGTCCTTCCACGCCTTGGACTTGCCCGATTCTTCGGATCCGAACTTCATTGCCTCGGGGTCGCCGCGCTGGAGCGCGTCGACGTCGAGGCCGGCCTTTTCGATCGACGAGCGAAGATAATTGCCGTGGATCCCGGTGAACAGGCTTGAATAGATGATGTCGGATGCGCCGCCATCGACGATGCCCTGCTTGTAGTCGTCGCTGGCGCGGGCTTCGTCGGTGGCGATGAAGGGTGAACCGATATAGGCGAAATCGGCGCCCGCGGCCGTGGCGGCGAGCACGGATGCGCCCGTCGCGATCGCGCCCGACAGGCACAATGGCCCGTCGAACCAGGAGCGGATTTCCTGAACCAAAGCGAAGGGTGACCAGCGCCCGGCATGACCACCGGCGCCGGCGGCGACCGCGATCAGCCCGTCGGCACCCTTGTCCACCGCCTTGTGGGCGAAGACATCGTCGATGATGTCGTGGAGCGTGATTCCGCCCCAGCCCTGGACTGCCTGGTTGAGCTCGACCCTCGCACCCAACGACGTGATGACAATCGGAACCTTCCATTTCTCGGTCGTCGCCAGGTCCGCCTCGAGCCGGTCGTTGCTTCGGTGGACGATCTGATTGACCGCGAATGGCGCTGATGGCCGCTCGGGATGGGCCCGGTCGTGGGCCGCAAGCGCTTCGGTAATTTCGTGGAGCCATTCGTCGAGCTGGCTCTGCGGCCGCGCATTCAATGCCGGGAAACTGCCGATGATGCCCGCGGTGCTTTGGGCGATGACCAATTGCGGGTTGGAAACGATGAACAAGGGCGCGCCGATGACGGGCAATCGTACGCGCTTGAGGATGTCGGGGAGGGCCATGGTCAGTCGCCGTAATGATCGCGGTACCAGCCGACCAGAAGCGGAATGCCGTCGTCGATGGTGGTTGTGGGGGTGAAGCCATGATCGCGGTGAATGGCACTGATATCGGCGAAGGTATTGGCGACATCGCCCGGCTGCATGGGCATCAAATCCAGCACTGCGGTCTTGCCGGTTGCCTGTTCGAGGAGGTCGATCACCCGGCTCAATTCCTCGCTTCGGCTATTGCCGATATTGTAGAGGGCGTGCGGGGCATGGCTTCCGCCTGCCTTTTCCGCGCCGTCGTCGGCTGGGTTTTTGCCTGAACAGGCGATGATTCCCGTCACGATATCATCGATGTAGGTGAAGTCGCGGCGCATCTTGCCATGGTTGTAGAGCGGCAGCGAGCGGCCTTCGAACAATGCCTTGGTGAAGATGAACATCGCCATGTCGGGCCGGCCCCACGGGCCGTAGACGGTGAAAAAGCGCAGCCCCGTCAGCGGCAGCCGGTAGAGGCTGGCATAGGATTCGCTGATCAGTTCGTCCGACTTCTTGGTCGCGGCGTAAAGCGACAGCGGATGATCGACCCGGTTCTCGACCCGGAACGGCAGGCTGGTATTGCCGCCATAGACCGACGAGGAGGAGGCATAGACCATCGGCACCTGAAGCCGCCGCGCGACCTCCAGCATGTTGCAATGACCGACGAGGTTGGAGCGGACATAGGCCTGCGGATTTTCGAGGCTGTAGCGGACCCCGGCCTGGGCGCCGAGATGGATGATGCGGTCGATCTTGTGGCTGGCGACCGCTTCGACCAGCGCATCATTGTCGGCAAAGTCGAGCTTTTCGAACTGAAATGCAGACCCGAATTCGCCGTCGATCCGGTCGAGTCGGGTACGCTTGAGCGTGGGGTCGTAATAATCGTTGAGATTGTCGATCCCGACCACTTCCTCGCCGCGCGCGAGCAAGGCGCGGCTGGTCTCCGACCCGATGAACCCCGCTGCCCCCGTAACCAGAATCGCCATGACCCTGCCCATAGGGCGCACTGGTGCCCGCCGGAAGGGTCAAAGCGCGGGTCCATTGAGCATGGGCCGCGCATCTGCTTGATGGGCGCGTGGCGAAGCGCTGGAACTTTGCGATCGATCGCGGCGGCACCTTTACCGATGTCATCGGCACTGCGTCCGACGGCGCGATGCGGGTTGAAAAGCTGCTGTCGGACAATCCCCGCCACTATGCCGACGCCGCGACCGAGGCGATCCGCCGGGTGCTCGATGCCGAAGGGGGGACAGTTGGCGACGTGCGCATGGGCACGACCGTCGCCACCAATTCCCTGCTCGAACGCAAGGGTGAGCGGTGCGGCCTCGCTATCACCCGCGGCTTCGGCGACGCCTTGCGCATTGGCAATCAGGCGCGGCCCGACATCTTCGCGCGTCACATCGTTCTTGCCGACATGCTCTATGCCGAATCGGTCGAGATCGACGAGCGGGTCGGGGCCGACGGCGCGGTGGTGGTTCCCCTCGACGAGGAGCAGGCGCGCACCGCGATGCTCAGCCTACGCGACCAGGGGATACAGGCGCTTGCGATCATTTTCATGCACGGTTGGAAGTTCACTGCCCATGAGGAGCGGTTGGCGGAAATCGCAGCGGAACTCGGCTTCAGCCAGATTTCGGTCAGCAACGAAGTCGCGCCGCTGATCAAGCTCATCGGGCGCGGCGACACGACTGTCGCCGATTGCTATCTCTCGCCGGTGTTGCGGCGCTATGTCGAGCAGGTCGAAGCAGGCCTGCCTCAAGGAACATTGCTCCAGTTCATGCAGTCCAATGGCGGCCTCGCCCGCGCCAATGCCTTTCGCGGCAAGGATGCAATCCTGTCGGGGCCCGCCGTGGGCGTGGTCGGAATGGCCGCGGCCGGGGCCGCTCACGGAGCGGACAGACTGATAGGCTTCGATATGGGCGGCACCTCGACCGACGTCTCGCATTTCGCCGGGCGGGTCGAGCTTGGCGACGACAATGTCGTTGCCGGCGTGCGCATCCGCGCGCCGATGATGCAAATCCACACCATCGCCGCGGGCGGCGGGTCGGTGTGCCGCTTCG
>JBDSRE010000243.1:0-3532 GCA_039929465.1 Sphingomicrobium sp.
AGGGGAGGCGCATTTAAAGGCAGGAAAGTCATGCGAGGGAGCGCCATTTGCGGCGCGCATCGCGAGTTCGCGGGGGCGAGAATTTCCATGGAATGATGAATTGTGCGCAGGGCGACATCGCCCAGACCGAGCAAAATTGCGCGTCTGTAGGACAGCACTCTCGGCTGTTTGAGCTGGCATCCGATTTCGACTGCTGCGAACATTAGAAATTGCGTGCGCTCGGCCACAAGTTGATGTTCATCCTGCCAAAGGATGTGCCCAGGGTCCCTGGTTGTGAGGATTTCGACATGGACGCCGCACGCCTCCAGCGCCAACTTCAATTGATGCATCTGACTGATGTGTTCGGTGGCGACAGGGTTGAACCAAGACAGTCCTGGCTGGCCACGACCTTTCCAGCTCCCGCGTGAAAACTTGCTGGGAGCCGCCAGATTTTGCTTAAACCAGCCAGAAAGTTCGCCTATCTGACCCAACGCCCACGATGGCGCAAAGTCGCAATCTCTCGCTTCGTCCAGCGCTTGGAACAGGCCCAGCCGCTGTCGTTGCGATTCGACCAGTCGGAAGCAGACAAAGCGGACATAAACTCGTTTCGGCCTACTCATGCTTTTAGCTTAAGCGCTCGGCGAGGCGGTTGCGAGCGTGGTTCGCATTCCACCCGATGTGCGAAAAATGCGCAGCACCGTCAGTCCAGCTTGCGGATGACTTCGTTGAGGGTGGCGACGTGGACGCCCCACTTGGTCGCGGTCAGTTGGTTGTCGAGCGTTTTGCGGTCGGTGCGAAGGCGCAGATCCTGATGAATCTGAACTCCGTCCTTGGCGGTGAAATCAATGGTCGCGCCGTTGCCTTGGGCGCGGATCGTTACCGGCCCGGCGGCGTCGGTCAGGGCTCCGATCCAGCGGTTGGGCCCGGCTGGGCGGAGCAGCCAGCGGCGATTGCGCGGTGGCTTGTCTCCCTCGCGGATGCGCTGGTCGAGGACGAGCGCGCCGTCGGCTCGGCGCATTCCGCGACTTTGCACTTCAACCGGGCGCGTCTTGGATAAGAGGATATCGAGTGTCGCTTCGCCGCTGCTTCGACCGGTGAAGAAGCTGGCGGGGTCGAGCTTTGGCTGAGCTTGTGCCGGGGGAACAGTCGGCGGGCGATTGCACGATCCCAACAACCCAAGCGCAAGGACCGCCGGAAATACTCTCACTCGCGGCCTGCCACGAGGCTGTCGATGACGGCTGGATCGGCCAAAGTCGATGTGTCGCCAAAGCCCGCGCTTTCCCCTTCCGCGATTTTGCGCAGGATCCGGCGCATGATCTTGCCCGACCGGGTCTTGGGCAGCGCCGGGGCGAACTGGATTTTCTCGGGCGCTGCAAGGGCGCCGATGTCCTTGCGCACTTCATCGTTCAATGCCTTGCGCAGTACATCGTCGCCGTCCTCGCCGGCATTCAAGGTGACGAAGGCGTAGATCGCCTGGCCTTTGATGTCGTGGGGGATTGGAACCACGGCGGCCTCGGCAACCTTGGGATGGGAAACAAGCGCACTTTCAACCTCGGCGGTGCCGATGCGGTGGCCGGACACGTTGATGACGTCGTCGACCCGCCCGGTAATCCAGTAATCGCCGTCCTCGTCGCGGGTGCAGCCATCGCCGGTGAAATAGAGCCCGGGATAGGTGGTGAAATAGGTGTCGAAGAAGCGCTTTGGGTCGCCCCACAGGCCGCGTGCCTGGCCCGGCCAGCTGGCGCTGAGCGCAAGGTTGCCGCTGGCCTTGCCTTCGAGCACGCGATGTTCGGGATCGAGCAGCAACGGATGGACCCCGGGCAGCGGTTTGGTCGCGCTTCCGGGTTTCATTTCGGTCGCGCCGGGGAAGGGGGAGATGAGGATTCCGCCGGTCTCGGTTTGCCACCACGTATCGATCACCGGCACGCGGCCGCCGCCGACCACCCGCCAATACCAATCCCAGGCTTGGGGATTGATCGGCTCACCGACCGTCCCGAGCAAGCGCAGTGACGTTCGGCGGTGGCGGTTCACCAGCGCATCGCCTTCGCGCATCAACGCTCGGATCGCGGTTGGCGCGGTGTAGAAAATGGTCACGCCCAAGCGGTCGATGGTTTCCCAGAAGCGGCCAAAATCAGGGTAATTAGGAACCCCGTCGAACATCACGCTGGTCGCGCCCATCATCAGCGGGCCGTAGACGACATAGCTGTGTCCGGTAATCCAGCCGATGTCGGCGGTGCACCAAAAGATGTCGTCGTCCCGTGCGCCGAAAATCCACTCGAAAGTGGTCGCCGCCCACACCGCATAGCCGCCAGTGGTGTGGACCACGCCCTTGGGGCTTCCGGTCGATCCCGAAGTGTAGAGGATGAACAACGGGTCCTCGGCGTTCATGATCGCGGCGTCGCACGTGGTCGAAAGGCGATCGCGGTTCGCCGTGTAACTGACGTCGCGGCCGTCTTTCATCGGCACATCGGCTCCGGTGCGGGTGACGACGATGACCGTTGCAACATCGCCCTGCTCGAGCGCGGCGTCGACGTTGCGTTTTAGCGGGATCGGCTTGCCCCCGCGCACTCCTTCGTCGGCGGTGATCACCGCGACCGCTCCGCAATCGGCGGTGCGCCCGGCAAGGCTGTCGGGGGAAAATCCGCCGAATACAACCGAGTGAACAGCTCCGATCCGCGCGCAGGCGAGCATCGCTGCTGCCGCCTCGGGGATCATCGGCATGTAGATCATCACCCGGTCACCGCGCTTGACCCCGCGCTCGATGAGGAGGTTGGCGAAGCGGCAGGTCTCGTCGAGCAATTCGCGGTAGCTGACGTGGCGGCCCGCGCCGGGCTCGTCCGCCTCGAAGATCAGCGCGGTTCGATGCCCGTGTTCGGCGACATGGCGGTCGAGGCAATTGACCGACAGGTTGAGCTCCCCGTCAGCGTACCATTTAATGTGAAAATCAGCCTTGTCGAAACTATAATCCCCGGCCTGTTTGGGGAAAGTGTTCCACGTCAGCCGCCTCGCCTGATCGAGCCAGAAACGGTCGGGGTCGGAGCGTTCGAGGTCGTGCAGCTCGGCCAGTTCGAGCGGCCCGATGCGCGCTTCGAAATCCTCCGGGACCGGATGGATTGAGTCAGCCATCTCGCGACCGCTCCGTTCCCACTCGCGCCAAGGTCCTCAACGCCTGGATGAGGTGCGGGCGGTCGACCATCTTCCCGCCGACTGAAAGCACACCGGCATTCGGCTCGGTTTCGAATGCGGCGACGATCGCCTCGGCGGCGGCGATATCGTCCGCGCCGGGGGTGAAGGCAGCGTTGATCACGGCGACCTGCGCCGGGTGGATCGCAAGCTTGCCGGTGAAGCCTTCGCGGTGCGCGGCCTCGGCTTCGGCGCGGAGCCCGTCCTCGTCCTTGAAATTGGCGAAAACGCCATCGATTGGCTGGACCCCCGCTGCAACGGCGCCGGCCAGGCACAGCGAACGGGCCAACCGATAGGTGAAGCTGAGCGCGCCGCCGCTATCATGCTTGGACGTAGCGCCGAGCGCGGCCGAAAGATCCTCCGCGCCCCA
>JBDSRE010000244.1:0-2505 GCA_039929465.1 Sphingomicrobium sp.
GTTGGCGAAAATCCGTGCACTGAACAGCGGCGTGTAGCTTTTGGTGATTCCAACCTGGACGTAGCGCGCGAGCGTTTCGCCATCGGCGCAAGTCCCGCTGTAAGAAAGCTTTGACGGGCTTGAGCCGCATTGCAGCCAACTCGTTATCGTTGCCGTACTGCCGCTTCCAGCCACCGCTTCGGCCTCGGCCTTGAGCGTCGAATTATCGTCTTCGACATACGTCGTCGCCTGGACCTTTTCGGTCGCCCTCTGGGCGGCCTGTTCAAGCTCGATGCGCGCTGCATAGGCGCGGCTGATGTCGACGATCCCGACCAGCAGCGCTGCGAGTACCGGTGCGGCGAGCGCCATTTCGACGAACGAATTGCCGCGCTCGTCGCGGCCGATGCGGGAGAGCGCAGTCATGCGACCAGCCTTACTTCCTTGCCCGGGGTCTTGGTGTTGGCCTTGCAGCCCGTGGTGTTGTTCTGAAGGTTCGAATTGCCGCTGAACACGACTTGCCGGGCGACCACCATGGCGCATTTGGTCATGTCCGCGGTGTTGCCGGTAAAGCTGACCTGACCATTGGGAAAATACACCGCGCCGTCATAGTTCGACGTGTTGGTCCCGTTGATCGTGTTGCCGTTGTTGCTCGCTGCATTGGCCGCCTGGATGAACAGCATTTTTTCATAAGCGCACGAATTCGAACCCGCACTATCGACTGCGCAACTGGAACTCGTCGGGGCCGACAAATCGACCGTCGAAGTACCGTTGACCTTGATGCTCCCGGGAGTGGTGCCGGTGAGAACGATGGTCACGCCCGTTCCTTTCAGCGAGTCATTACCGTTAAGCTGAAAATCGGTGTTGTTGAGATAATAGACGCCCGGCTGCAGGTTGTAGGTCGTGCTGCCATTGGGGTTGAAGCTCGAGAAACAACCGGGTGTCAGCGTCTTGGGATTGGTACTGCCGGTGCTGGCATGCTGGTTGAACGTCCTACACGGCATGCCCGGCGGAACCGCAGTCGGGAATTTGTTGGCGTAGGGGTCGATCATCGGCGTATGAAACGGGCGCAGGGTGGTCACGCCGGTAATCGCGCCGGGCAGTCCGCCAACCGCCGCCACCGGGTCCGCGGTGAAACTGTAGCTCGATCCGTTCGCAGCAACCGCGCTGTTCTGGTTGCGCGAATTGCTGATCGCTCCGCAGCCCAAGCTGGTATTGGTGTTACCGCCGATGGTGATCCCGGTCGCGGTCGTCTTTTCAAGCGCGACCACGCAATACTGACCCTTATCGACCAGGGCCGCGGTTGCGGTCGCGGTAATCGTCGGCGGATTGGTCATGAACAAGGACGAGAAGCTCAGCCGCTTGGTCATCGCCAGATTTACCCGGACTCCATAGCTCCAGCTCGACGAGGTCGGATAGGAAACCTGCGGATAGCCGGCGGAAAGGCTGATTCCCGACAGGTTCTTGGCCTGGTTGTTGTTGACGAGGTCGGCGCTGACCGCGCTCGAGGCGCTGTCGCTTTGCGACTTGGCATAAGCGCCGGCAAGCGCCGCCGAATCGGCCGCGCGCTGAAGCTGGCGCTTCCACAGCACCCATTGCGTGCTGTCGGTGGCAAGCCCGGCGGCGCCGATCACCACCGGCAGTGCGGCGCCGGCGATCAGGAGCGCGTTGCCGCGAGGGTCGCGCATCAGCCGCTTGAAGAATGCAATCATCGATCGATATCCGCTGTTCGAGCCAGTCCGGCCTTCTCTTACCGCGGACAAGGTGAGCGAAGCGTTGAAGCCAATGGTTAACGATCGTTCAGCGCGGAAGGGTTGAACGGGCCTGTATTGTGATTATAATACAGCAGGAAAGCGCTTGCGCGCGTGGCGGCGCCGATCCACTTGTCGACGCAAGCCGCCTGGCGGCGATGAAAGGAACTGATGCGATGGCCGAAAGCCCCGCCCCCGAGCAAATTGCCGAAAGCGCGATCAAGACCAAATTGAAGCTCGATCCGCCCGAGGCGCTGCAGGCGATCGAGCCAGCCGAGGCCGCCGGCCTGGTCCCGCTCAAGGTCGAAGAGGTGAGCGAACTCGACAAGCGCGTTTCGGCCTTCGTCGAAGAACTCGCCGCGCTCGACAGCAACAGTCCCGAATTCGGCAAGAAGGTCGATCAGCTGACCGCCATGGGACGCAAGGAAATCGCCGAGGCCGCCGGCGCCTCCAACCGCTTCCTCGACCGTCCGGTGAAAGCGATCGACAGCGATACCGGGATCGGCGCCGATCTGACCGAGCTTCGGCGGACAGTCGAGGCGCTCGACCCCAAGGAAGCGGGCAAGGGCATGACCACCCGCAAGTTCCTCGGCATCATTCCGTTCGGCAACAAGGTCAATCGCTACTTCGACAAATATCGCAGCAGCCAGACCCACATTTCCTCGATCCTCCAGCGCCTCGGCAACGGCAAGGACGAGCTGCTGATGGACAATGCCGCGATCGACACCGAGCGCAGCGGGCTGTGGAAGACGATGCACAAGCTCGAGCAGATGGTGCA